>CAKUME010000021.1 GCA_934667575.1 uncultured Eubacteriales bacterium
GCGTTTATTACCGCGGGCGCAATTTTTATTCCGTTTATGATTTTTGACCGGGGCTACTTTTTGTTCTACGGCGACTTCAACGTGCAGCAGGTGCCGTTTTATCAGGTGGTGCACGATGCGATTCGCAGCGGGAACTTTGGCTGGAACTGGAACACCGACCTCGGCGTGAATCTGATCGGCAGCTACACGTTCTATAATCTGTGCAGCCCGTTTTTTTGGCTGACGCTGCCGTTCCCGAGCGCGGCGGTGCCCTATTTGATGGGGCCGCTGTATATCCTCAAGTTTTCGTGTGCATCGCTCACGGCGTATATCTGGCTGCGGCGCTACACCCGCACGCCGGACGCGGCGGTGCTGGGCGGACTGCTCTATGCGTTCTGCGGGTTTTCCGTTTATAATGTGTTCTTCAACCACTTCCACGAGGCGATCATCGTGTTCCCGCTGGTGCTTGCGGCCATGGATGCCTACATGACCGAGCGCCGACGCGGCGTGTTTGCGCTGGCGGTGTTTGCGTCGTGCTTTGTGAACTATTATTTCTTCGTGGGGCAGGTCATGTTCTGCCTGATCTACTGGGCGGTGCGCGTGACCACGGGCAGCTGGGGCAAGCGTTCATTTGCGCGGTTTTTGGGGCTGGCGCTCGAAGCGGTGCTGGGGGTGCTGCTCTCGTGCGCCGCGCTGGTGCCCACCGTGCTCGCGGTGCTTCAGAACAACCGCGTCAATTCCATGACGCTCGGCTGGGGCGGGCTGCTTTACAGCAGCGAGCAGCGCTATCTGCACATTTTGTCGAGCTTTTTCTTTGTGCCGGATATTCCGGCGCGCGCGAACTTTACGCCGGATTCCAACGCAAACTGGGCGTCGATTGCCATGTGGCTGCCGCTGTTCAGCACCACGGGCGTGTTCGCGTGGATGCAGCGCGGCAAACCGCACTGGAGCCGCAAGATGGTGCTCATTTTGCTGCTGATGGCGTTTGTGCCGGTGCTGAACAACGCGTTTCAGCTGTTCAACTCCGCATACTACGCGCGGTGGTACTACATGATGGAGCTGGTGTGGGTGTTTGCCACGGTGTCGGCCATTGAGGAGCCGGGCTGCGACTGGGCGCGCGGCTTCCGCTGGACATTCGGCTGGACGGCGGGTATTGCGATCGCCATTGGCCTGATGCCCGCTTCGCGCGATGAGGAGACCGGCAAAATCAAGTTCGGGCTCGAAAAATACCCCGAGCGGTTCTGGGCGTATGTGGCCATTGCGTTTGCCAGCCTGCTGCTGCTCTATCTCATTTTGCCCACGTTGCGCCGCAGCCGCCGTGCGTTTTTGCGCACCGCAACCGCGTGCGTGATGGCGGTGTCGGTGCTCTATTCGGTCTACTTTATCGGGCTGGGCAAAACGCAGTCGTACGACACGCTCAATTTTATCATTCCCTATTGCCTCAACGGCGGCAAAGACCTCGACCTGCCGGACAGCGAAACCGACCAAACGTTCTACCGTTCCGATTTTTACGACGCGATGGACAATGTGGCGATGTATTGGCAGAAGCCCTCGATTCAGGCGTTCCATTCGATCGTGCCCGGTTCGGTGATGGACTTTTACACCTCCATTGGCGTGGAGCGCGGCGTAGCATCGCGGCCGGAAGCAAGCCACTATGCCATTCGCGGCCTGCTCTCGGTGAAATACCTGTTTGAATATCACGACCCGAACGGCACCAAGTTCGTGCAGGATGGCAAGACCCAGATGCCCGGTTTTCGTTACTATGCCACGCAGAACGGCTTTGACGTGTACACCAACGATGCGTATATTCCCATGGGCTTTACCTATGATTACTACCTCAGCGCAACGGACTATGAGGCCGTGACCAAGTCGAAACGCGAGATGGTGATGCTTCAGGCGCTGGTGGTGCCCGACGACCGCGTGGTGCAGGCGAGCACCGAGCTCAAAAAGCTCGAAAACGCCGGTTCGGTGGAATATAGCCACAGCAACTACCTCGCGCTGTGCGCGGAGCGGGCTAAAACCGCCTGCACCTCGTTTGAAACCACGCGCACGGGCTTTGCGGCAACCACGGCGCTGGAGCGCGACAACTATGTGTTTTTCAGCGTGCCCTATGAGTCGGGCTGGTCGGCGCAGGTGGACGGCAAAAGCGCGGAAATTGTGCAGGCCAACGTGGGCTTTATGGCGGTGCGGGTGCCCGCCGGCACGCACACCGTGACCTTTACCTACGAAACGCCCGGCCTCCGGCTCGGCGTGCTGGTGTCGCTGATTGCGCTTGCGGTGCTGCTGCTTTATCTGCTGATCGCGCACGCCGTGCGCCGCGCGCAAACGCCGGCGCATTTGGCCAACGGAACCGCCGCGCCGGCGGAAGCACCCGAGGCGCCCGCCGCCGCACAACAAAACAGGAAAGGAATGCGATTTGCCATGACGAACGAAGCAAAATATGAAGACACGCTCTGGTTGGTGGTGCCCTGCTACAACGAGGAGGCAGTGCTGCCCGAAACGGCGCAGCGGCTCGAGGAAAAGCTCACCGCACTGATCGACGCGGGCAAATGCGGCGCGCAAAGCCGCATTCTGCTGGTGAACGATGGCAGCAAGGATCGCACCTGGCCGATTATTGAGGAGCTGTTTGCCACCCATCCGCATGTTTGCGGCCTGTGCCTCACGCGCAACCGAGGCCATCAGAACGCGCTGCTGGCCGGGCTGATGACCGCGCGCACCGAAGCCGACTGCGTGATCTCGCTCGACGCAGATCTGCAGGACGATGTGGATGCGCTCGATCGGTTTTTGGATGAATATCACGCGGGGTGCGACATTGTGTACGGCGTGCGCAAAAAGCGCGAAACCGACACGTTTTTTAAGCGCACCACCGCCGAGGGCTTTTACAAATTCATGGCCAAAATGGGCGTGGAGCTGGTTTATAACCACGCGGATTACCGCCTGATGAGCCGCCGCGCACTCGACGGCCTGGCGGAATACGGCGAAGTGAACCTGTTTTTGCGCGGCATTGTGCCGCTGATCGGCTATCGCGCGGGCTATGTGTATTACGACCGGCACGAGCGCTTTGCGGGCGAGTCGAAATACCCGCTGCGCAAAATGATTGCGTTCGCGGTGGACGGCATCACCTCGTTCAGTGTGAAGCCGCTCAAAATCATCTCGAACCTCGGCATTATGATCTCCGTTTTGAGCCTGTTTGGGCTGCTCTATGCGCTGATCTCCAAAGCGTGCGGCGCGGCGGTGTCCGGCTGGACGGCGATTGTGGCGTCCATTTGGCTGCTCGGCGGCATGCAGATGCTCTGCCTGGGCGTGGTGGGCACCTACATCGGCAAAATCTATAACGAGGTCAAAGCGCGCCCGCGCTACCGCATTCAAACCGAGCTGCGCAAGTAAGGCAATGTGGAAAAACACGCGGGATTTTCCTCATTTTCCACACAGTTATGCACCGGATTGGGCTTTTGCTGCCCAATTCGGTGTTTCTTCTACAATATCTTGTGGCGCGCGGTCACCGGAGTTTTCACACTTTCCACAGAGTTTTCCACATAAACGGTGGAAAAGCACGATTCATAGGTAATTTGCACAAAATACGACCATATTATTTGGCACCAAATAAAAAGAAATTGAGCAAATGGCTGATATTCACGATTTGTTCATGTTTCTACCATACCCACAACATATTTCGCGACTATTATATACGATAAACAAAAACATACGCAACGCGATCGCGCGTGCATTGAGAGGAAGTAATTCATATGTTGTTCGGAAGCAAGAAAGACAAAATTGCCGCGATGGCGGCCAAGGGCAAGCAGACCCCGAAGCTCTGCGAGTACTGCTTTGATAAGGACCCCGAAATCCGCATTGCTGCTGCGACCGCTGTGGGCAAAACAAAGGGCGATGCCGGCTATAATGCGCTGGTGAATCTGCTCCGCGACGAAGAAGTCACGGTTCAGATCGCTGCGGCTAAGGCGCTGGGCGAAATGGGCAGCAAGAACGCGATGGAGCACCTGCGCTACATGGGCAACCACACCGATAACGAGGAGCTCAAGGCTGCCTGCCATGCGTCGATGGCCATCCTCAACACCAAGCACGACTAAGCTTATTTCCAACCTTTTGGTTTTTTCATTTCATTGACTCCTTTCAAAAAGCAAGCGCCTGCCGGGTTTTGCTCGGCGGGCGTTTGCTTTTTCTTTTTTGCGGCGAACCGCACCTTTCGGCATGCGGCGGGCCAAACGAAAAGCGCTGCCCGGAAGGCATTTGGAAACCCTCCGGGCAGCGCCGTGTTTTATGAAATTATAAATACGACCATGGGCTGACTTTCACGCCGTTCAGCCGCACTTCAAAGTGCAGGTGCGGGCCGGTGGACCAATAGCCGGTCGAGCCCGAAACGGCAATCGCCTGGCCTTTGCTCACATAGGTGCCCGCCGAGGCCAGCAAACTGCTGCAATGCGCGTAAAACGTCTGCAAGCCGTTGTCGTGCGTCACCAGAATGTTCCAGCCGTAGCCGGCGTCCCAGCCGGCCTGGGTCACATAGCCGGAGTCGGCAGCCACCACGGTGGCGTAGGAGCACTGAATGTCGATCGCACCGTGGAACCGGCCGTTGGTGTAGCCGTAGCCGTCCGAAATGGTGCGCGACGCGGGCATCGGCCACATAAACGTGCCGGTGGAGCCGGTGGAACCGCTGGGCTGCGGGGCGTAGTAGGTGGTTTGGCGCATGGCCGTGCCCACCTGCACCACCTTGGTGACCGGCTGCTTGATCACGGTAGCGGTCAAATTTTTGCGGTCCACCTCCACGCCGTCCACATAGGTGACTTCGTCGGTCACGGTTTCCTCCCCGTATTGCCCGTCGGTGACCACGCGCGAGCTGCCAATGTAGAGGTTGCTCGTTTTTTCGGACACGGTGTCGTAATCGATCGACTTCGTGTAGGTTTCGTGCTTCACCTGCTTAATGGTGAAAAATCCTTTTTCGGCCGAAATCACCAGCTTGTCGCCCTCGTGGATCGACCCGTTTTCCATATCCACATCGCGGTTGAGGCTTTGCAGATCGCTCAGCGTCATGCCGAGCTTGGCGGCAATCGACAGCGGCGCGTCGCCGCTCTTCACCGTGTAGGTTTGCTGCACCTCCTGCGTGCCGGTGAGCTTGGCGTTCATTTCCTCCGACGTTAAGATCACGCCCGGCGCATACATGCCGTCCGCTAGCTCCACATCCTGCACGAACGCCGCGCTCAGCGCGCCGTCCTCGCTTTCGCTTTGGCGCAGAATGGATTGCAGAATATAGCGCAGGTCGGTGCGGCTGCGCACCGCGCCCACAAATTCGTTATCCACATACAGCCCCGTGGCCGCTTCCACCTGGCCGTTCGTGCCCGACACCAGCGTGTCGCACAGCGCGTTGTAGCTGGTAAAATGGTCGGTGCGGCTCACGGTGGTCAGCTCATAGGTGGGGGTCACGGCAGCGGCGCTCACCTGATCGGTGGCCATGCGCTCCGTGACCATGTTGACCACATCGCCCACGCTGCCTTCGTTTTCCACCAACCCAATGGTTTGGCCCTCATAGTTGAGCTTGAGGCCGTAGTTCAGGCCCGTCCAGTAGCGCACGGTGTGCACCAGCAGCAAAATGGCCGCCACCGGCGCCGCCACATTGAACACGCCGCCCAAAATGCGCCCGGCCTGCTCCAGCACGCGCTTTTGGAACCACGCGCGCTCGCCTTTATAATGGATGGGTTCGGAGTCGCGCAGCGACCGCAGCCGCGCGGCCGATTGGCCAAACGCGCGCCGCAGATAGGCGCATTCTTCGCGCACCCAGTGATACGGCCGCCCGAACAGCTGATAGCACACGCGAAAAAACAACGCGCTCGCGGGCATAAAAAAGCGGGAAAGCCGCCGTCGCATCCGGTGCAGAATGCGCACCGTTTGGATGCCGATCATATATAGCAGCCGGCTGAATTCATACATCCGGCGCACTGCAAAACGAGAAATGGTTTCAAATACTTTCGTAGCGCAAGGCTCCTTTCCGCGATGATGTTGCAAAGGTTGGTTACAATTTGTAACCTTCATTAGTATAGCAAAAAGATGTGCGTTTTTCAAGTAGATGATGTGAATATTGTATGAACGCCCAAAAATGTACCCGTAAGTTCGTCAAAATCCCCATTCCGCACCGAACGGGCGCAAGGTTTCGGGCGCCGGCACGGGCATGCCGCACCCCGCGAGCAGACACGCCATGTCGTCGGGCAGGGGCGCAAACAGCTCCACCGGCGCGCCGGTAACGGGCTGCACAAAGCGCACCGCCGCGCAGTGCAGCGCCTGGCGCGAAATGCGCGCCTGCGATCCGCCGTACATATCGTCGCCCGCAAGCGGAAATCCGGTGGAAGCAAAGTGCGCACGAATCTGGTGCGTGCGGCCGGTGTCAATCACCACGCGCAGCAGTGCATGCCCTGCGCCCGCGGCGAGCACCTGCCAGTGTGTAACGGCCGGTTCGCCGCCGGCCCCGATCTCACGCCGAATGCCGCACCCCTCCCGGCGGCGCAGCGGCGCGTCAAGGGTGCCTTTCGGCGCGGGGATTCCTTCCGTGACGGCCAGATAGATTTTGTCGATGCGGCCGCTCAGCCGCGACGCGGCGTGCGTATGCTTGGCCGTGACCGCCAGTCCCGAAGTGTTGCGGTCGAGCCGGTTCAGCGGGCGAAACGCGCAGTGCTCGCCCTTGGCAGCCAGATAAGCCGCCGCCGCATTGGCGAGCGTGTCGCGCTCGTGGCCGTGGGAGGGGTGAATGGGCATTTCGGGCGGCTTGTTGAACACCAGCACATCCGCATCCTCATACGCCACCGGCACCGGCACGCAAAGCGGAGCCTGCATGGGGCGTGCATCGTCCGGCAGCCGCACCGTTACCTGCTGCCCCGCATGCACCCGGTCGATGGTGCGCAGCAGTGCGCCGTTGGCGGTCACGCCGCGCTCCACCTGCTTGAGCATGCGCACCGTGTGATACGACAGCCCGCAAAATCCGCGCAGAAACGCCGCTCCGCGCAGTCCGTCGTATTCCGCCGGAACCGTAAAATGCAGCTCGCGCATGGCGCCGCCCCCTTTCGCTTTGCTTTTTATCATACCATATTCCGGCGGCGAACGCAACCCCTGTGCGGTCGGAAAGAACACGCCAAATTCAGGGAATTTGGGCGGGGACACACGGAATAAGATGAAAAATACGCATGGAAAACCAGACATTCCTTCATTTTTGCCTGAGAAATGAACAAATCTGCATAACTGTCCGAGAAATGAATAAAATGATAATTTTTGTTCATCTCGCCGCAAATGGCGCGAAATCGCTTGATTTTAACGGAAAATACGTGTATAATAAAAATCAATCCGACCGCACCGGTCTTCGGTAAAGAGACGGAAAAGATCGGCGCGGGAAGCGGAGCGAACGCCCTTGCACCGCGGCCGCGGATGAACCGAACGCAGCAGGGGCATTTTTGCAAGAAAATGCAGGATAAGGAGGGAGATTATTCATGGCGCAACAGGCCATTCAGTTTATCCGCAATGCGGAGGATGCGGCCGCGCGCACGGTGCAGAACGCCGATGCGCAGCACGCCGACATTCTGGCGCAAGCCAAAGCAGATGCCGATGCGCAGCATTGCGCGCGCATGAACGCAGCGCAGCAGGCGGCCGACGGCATTCGCCGCGCGGCGCAGCAGCAGGCCGACGCGATTCGCGCGGCGCAGCAGCGGGCCGACACAGCGGCGCGGCAGGCGCTGCATGCGCAGGCGGACGGCCGGATGGAAGCGGCGGTTCGGCTGGTGATGCAGCAGATTACAGGATGAATGATTTTTCAAATTTTTATGCAAGTAAAAAGAAGGAGGTGAGCGCTCCATGGCAGTTGTCCCGATGCAGAAAATCACGCTGTTCGGATTGCAGCGCGACCGCAAAAAGCTGCTGGAGCTCATCCAGCGCAAGGGCGCGGTGCAGGTAACCGAGCCGCCCGCCGAGCAAGCGGGTTTTGTTCGGTCCAACAGTGAAAAGCAGTTGGCGCATCTGGATCGGTGCAGCAATTCCGTTCGGCAGGCGCTCGAAATTCTGGACCAATATGCGCCGGTCAAATCGTCGCTGACCGATTCGCTGCGCGGCCCCGCCCGCCTTTCGCAGGCGGAGTTCGACGCGCAGGTCGCGTCGCACGAAGAGGCCATCGGCGCGGCGCGGCGGCTTTGCGCGCTCGCGCGCAAGGTGTCGGAGGCCAAGGCGGAGCAGGTGCGGTTGCGCACCGGCACCGCGCAAACCGCGTGCTTTGTGGGCACCGTTCCCGAATCGCTGACGCTCGACGAGCTGCTCACGCGGCTGGGGCAGACGCATCCGGAGCTGGAGGCGGTGCACATTGAAATTGTGAACGCCACGCCCGACCAGACCGCAATTTTTGCGCTCTGCCTGCGCGCACAGGCGCAGCAGCTGGGCGAGGCGCTGCGCGCGATGGGCTTTTCACAGCCCGCCGTGCTGACCGGCAAAACCCCGCGCGAAAAAATTGCGCAGCTCGATCAAAAAATCGCCGCGGCGCAGGCCGCGCAGCAGGATGCCGAGTCGGAGATCCTCCGGCTGGCGCCCATGCGGCCGCGCATTGAATTTTTGGTGGACTACTACGCGTCGCGCAAGGTCAAATATGAAGTGATCGACCGCCTGGCGCAAACCAAAAACACGTTCATGCTCTGCGGCTATATTCCGCAGCCCGCCGAGGCGCCCCTGCGCAAGGCACTGGAAAACTGCGACGCCTATGTGGAGTTTGAACCGGTGCCGGCAGACGAAACGCCGCCGGTGCTGCTGCACAACAACGCGTTTTCGGAGCCGGTGGAAGGCGTGCTCGAAATGTACAGCATGCCCTCCAAGCGCGACATCGACCCCACGGCGATCATGTCGGTGTTTTACTATATATTGTTTGGCATGATGCTGTCGGATGCGGCCTACGGGCTGCTGATGGCGCTCGGGTGCTTTATTGTGGTCAAAAAGTTTCCCAACATGGCGGCGGGCACCCAAAAGATGCTCAAAATGTTTATGTGGTGCGGCGTGTCCACAATGGTTTGGGGCGTGTTGTTCGGCAGCTACTTCGGCAATGCGCCGCAGATGATCGCCGCCACGTTTTTCCATTCCGATTTCACCATTCCGCCGTTGTGGTTTGAGCCGCTCAACGACCCGATGCGGCTGCTCATGTTCTCGTTTGTGATCGGCATTGTGCACCTGTTCACCGGCTTGGGCATTCAGTTCTATCAGTTGTGGCGCGCCGGACAAAAATGGGACGCGATCTGCGACGTGGGATTCTGGTACGGCTTGGTCACCGGGCTCATCGTGTGGCTTTGCTCCACCTCGATGCTGCAAAGCATGGCGAACCTGAGCTTTGTCATTCCGGCGGGCGTGGTGCTTGCGGCGCAGCTGCTTGCAGCCGTGTCGGCGCTGGGCATCATTCTCACCTCGGGCCGTGCGTCGCACAACCCGGTGCTGCGGCTGCTCAAGGGCCTCTATGGGCTTTATGGTGTGACCAACTATCTCAGCGATATTCTCTCCTACTCGCGCCTGTTGGCGCTCGGCCTGGCCACCGGCGTGATCGCTTCGGTGATCAACCAGATGGGCACCATGATGGGCGGCGGCGTGGGCGGCGCCATTTTGTTCATCGTCGTATTTCTGATTGGCCACACGTTCAATATCGGCATCAACCTGTTGGGCGCCTATGTGCACACCAACCGGCTGCAATATGTGGAGTTCTTTGGCAAATTCTACGAGGGCGGCGGCGAAAAATTCACGCCGTTTGCCCGCACCGAAAAATTCGTTCATTTGAAGGAGGAACAATAATCATGGAAAATCTGGGTATTGTATTCGCACTCACCGGTGCGGCGCTGGGCGCGCTGCTGCCGGGCATCGGTTCGGCCATTGGCGTGGGCATGGCGGGTGAAGCCGCTGCGGGTCTCACCACCGAGGATCCGGGCAAATTCAGCAAGGCGCTGCTGCTTCAGCTGCTTCCGGGCACGCAGGGCATCTACGGCCTGCTGATCGCGTTCATCATTTTGAACAACATCGGCATTCTGGGCTCCGGATTTGTGCCGCTGAGCACCGCCAAGGGTCTGCTTTATCT
>CAKUME010000022.1 GCA_934667575.1 uncultured Eubacteriales bacterium
CCGGCAACTGACGCGTGCCCTCACGTTGCAGAATACTTTGCGGCGCACCGCATTTGACTGCACCCTCGGCGATCCATTTGACAACCTGTTTCTTGCCCGATTCTCAGCATCGCGGGCTCTCTGGAAAGGCATGACTGCCGTTATCTTCGCTTCAACGGTTTGGTGTTTTTTTTTATCATAGCACAACGCCGGGGAGCTGTCAAGAGGGAAAACACACTTTTTTTTATATTTATGCACCCGCCCGCACAAAAAAAACCTCGGGCGAACCCGAGGTCTTCTTGCGCAATTATGAGGGAATGCTTTGGGGGAAAATTAGACGCGGGGCGTCCAGTTCCAAGAGGTGATGTTCTTTTCCTTGCGGTAGGCATCGAACTGCGCCTGGACCTCGGCGATCAGCTGATCTTCGCCGGCCGCCTTGCGTTCGCTCATCCACTTGTCGTAGATCGCTTTCCAGTCGTCGCCGCCAAGGCCTTTTCCAATCTGAGGCTCATATTCCTTGTCGATCGCAGCGAGCGAGGAGCAGATATCCTTGACCTTGGTGTTATCGAACGCGAAGCCCACAAACGGGTTCACATAGGCGGTCTTTTCTTTTTCCTTGAGGTAATCGTAGTAGCCCTTGGTGTCGCCCTCGGTCACCAGCGAATTCACGCAGGTGCCAATCGTCCACTTCCACAGGCCGTATTTGGAATCTTCCTTGCCCTGCGAGCCGTAGCCGGTGGTAATGGTGCCGTCGCCGTTATCGGTGTAATCAATGCCCTTGCGGCCATAGATGAGCAGCTGATAGAGCTCCTTGTTGGTGAAAATTTCGTTGTGGAACCGTATGTATCGCTCCGGCTCCTTGGCGGTGAACGGAATGGCCATGCCGGTGGCCGAGCCGGAACCGAGGTTGCCGTATTTGTTGAACACAACCATCGTTCGGTCGGCGCCGGTGACCGCTTTGTTCTGTGCTTTCCAGGCGTCTGCTTCTTCGTAGCAGTTGTGGCTACTCAGAATCGGAGTATTCGCTTCGCGTGCACCTTTGCTGTCATCCGCATATTCTTTGGAAGCGATGTCGGCCGTGAAGTAGCCTTTTTTGAAGAAGTCGGCCATGTTCTGTGCATAGAGACGATAGAAATCCGAATCGAATCTGGCTTTCACGGTGAACGTGTCGTCGCCGACCTGTACGCCCACATTGTTCCAACTGGTACGGTAGTATTCACCGCCAAATTTGTGAAGTTCATCATAAGTGAATGCCACGGGATCGAATCCACCGAACAGTTTGCCGTTCTGCTTGGCCGCTTCGCCGTATTCGGCATATTTGTCGAAGAGCGCCTGCATGTTGTCCAGCGTCGGGTTCGAAAACGCCGTGTCCGCCGCCTTTTGGGTGTCCGCTTCCCAAGTGGGCGAAACGAGGTCGGCAATGTCTTTGTAGCCGCGCACACCGTTACGGCTTTCAAAAATGGACTGCCAGCTCAGAATGTAGTAGAGCTTGCCGTCGGTATAACGATGGACGTCGATCACGTTTTGCCCCACCGAATCGATGATGCCCTGGCCGTATTTGGCGAGCAGATCGTCCAGCGCCATCAGGTTGCCGTCCCTCTGGTCCTGATTCAGGCTGGTCGCATAGCCGACCCACGCGAGGTCAATGGCTTCCTGCCCCGCCATCGCGTTCGTAAATTTATCCTTGTATTCGCTGCCGGGGATAATGGTGAAGTTCACCGAGGTGTTCGGCAGAGTTTCCTTGAGCTTGGTGTTGAACTCTTCCCACACGGCATTGGAGTTCGCCTGCGTGCCCGGGCCGACCAGCCAGACGTTGAGGGTGGCGTTTTTGAGGTCCGCCTTGTCGTCTTTGGAGGTCGTGGTGGACGCAGAACCCGACGGCGTGTCCGACTTGGACGAGGTCGTTTGGCCCGCGCATCCGGTCAGCGCGGCTGCGGCGAGAAGTGCGGCCAGAATGAGCGAAAGTGTTTTCTTCATGAGCAAAAAGTCCTCCTTGTTGATAAATGGGATTTTCCAAAATTTATGTTCAGCTGCGTTGCGCGTCGCAGCAAAACACCGAACATAGCGGGGCGGCATTAGCCCTTGACCGCACCGATGGTGAGGCCCTGCGAGAAATATTTTTGAAAGAACGGGAACACCAACAGCATGGGGCCGGCCGCAATGACGCACATCGCATATTTGAGCGATTCCGAGGGCATTTGGTCGCTTACATCGATGGAAATATTCTGTTCCGTCATCAGGCTCTTGAGGTACTGCGCCTCCTTGAGGATGCGCTGGAGCAGATATTGCAGCGTGTAGAGCTTGGCGTCACGGATATAGATCATCGAAGTGGTGTAGTCGTTCCATTTGCCCACCAGCGTCATGAACGCGAGCGAGGCAAACACCGGGGTAGACAGCGGGATCACAATGCGGAAGAAGATGAACAGCTCCTTGGCGCCATCGATACGCGCCGCCTCAAACAGCGACTCGGGCAGCGTTTTGAAAAACGTGCGGTACACCATGGTGTTCCATGCGCCGCCGGTGAGGCCGGGCAGAATATAGATCCAAAACGTGTTGCCCAAGTGATAGTAGCGGGTGAGCGTGATATAGCTCGGGATCATGCCCGCGCTGAACAGCATGGTGAAAAAGATGATGGCGGTGACCGGTTTTTTGAACCGGAAATTGCTGCGGCTGAGCGGGTAGGCGGCCATGCCGGCCACCACCATGCTGACCACGGTGCCGAGCACCGACTCCGCAATGGTCACGCCGTAGGCGCTGATCATCTGCTTGGGGTTTTTGAACGCCAGCTGATAGGCATAGGTGGTGAACCCTTGGGGGATCAGGCTGAACCCGCTGTTGGTCAGATAGGACTCGCTGGTGAACGACGCCGAAACAACCAGCAGCAGCGGCAGCACAAAGCACAGCGACACCAGCACAAAGAAAATATGCAGAATCAAAGTATAGGGCTGTATCTTTTTATGCGACATATCGGTTCAAGCCTCTCCTCTCAGAACATCGAATTTTCGGGCGAAATTTTCTTCACGATCAGGTTGGTGACCACAACAAGGATCAACCCAAGCACCGACTGGAGCAGGCTCACCGTTGCGCCGCTGGCATACGACCCTTCTTTGAGCGCGCGGTACACATAGGTGGGCAGCACGTCGGTGGTCGAATACAGCGAAGACACATCGCGCGGAATCACATAGAACAGGTCGAAGTTGCCGCTGAACAGGCCGCCCACCGCCAAGATGGTGAAGATGCACACCAGCGGGATCAGATGCGGCAGCGAGATATAGCGCGTTTGCTGCCAGCGGTTGGCGCCGTCGATTTTGGCCGCCTCATAGAGCGACACGTCGATGCCCATGAGCGAGGCAAAATACATCATGGACCCCATGCCCACACCCTTCCAGATGTTCACGATGGTGAGAATGGCCGGCCACATGCTTGGCGTGGTGTAGGCGTCCACCATGCTCTGGCCAAACAGCGCGCGCACCTGGTTGAGCAGACCCGCGGTCGGGCTGAGAATGGCGTAGGTGATAAAGCCGACAACCACCATCGACATAAAGTTCGGGAACGTGATGATGGTTTGGTAGGTTTTGAGCGCGCCGCGGCTTTTGATGTCGAACAGCAGCAACGCAAAAATCACGTTGACCACCGGCCCAATCACCATGAACCAGAGGCTGTAAAACACCGTGTTGCGAATCACACGGCCCATGGAGGTAGAAGTGAGCAGCCAGCCAAAGTTGCTCAGGCCCACCCACTCGCTGCCAAACACGCCCCGGCTGAACTTGTAGTCGCGAAACGGAATGGCCAGCGCCATGCCCATTGGCACATAGTTAAACAGGATGTAACCCACGAGCGCGGGCACGCACAGCACGAGCAGCTCCCAGCTGGCGTGATCGTTCCATATGCTGTTCCGCCGCCTCACGCGGGCGGGTGCAGCCTGCATTGTTTGTGTTTTGGGCATTCTACATCATTCTCCTCAGTTCAATGTGAAATGTTTGGAACCGGGCTCAAAGTTATGTACAAACTCTTGAATCGGTTTCCGTTTTTCTGAGTTTAATTATACAGGATGTCCATACACATTTCAACCGACTACGGTGCCATCTTTGGGGGCTATGAGGACATTATGGCCATCTTTTTCGCCTATTTCGGCCGAAAAATGGACAGCCACGCACAATCCGCCCTCCTGCGCATGACCAATGCGCAGGCCGTAGCGGTTGCCATACATCAGCTTCATGCGCTGATTCACGTTGCGCAGGCCAATGTGGTGCGTGCTCTGCACGATCGGCGTGTCGATGCGCGCCTTGAGCTGCTGAATTTCGTCGTCGGTCATGCCGGCGCCGTTATCGACCACATAAATCCAAATTTCGTCCTGCTCGCGGCGGCATTTGAGCCAAATGTCGCCCCGACAATGCCGCTGGCTCAGGCCGTGCTCAATCGCGTTTTCAATGAGCGGCTGGAGCGTGAGCTTCACAATGCGCTCCTCCATCGCTTCGTCCGGAATATCCAAGTGCACATGAATGTTGCCCTTGTGGCGAAAATCCATGATTTTTACATAGAGCTTCACATGCTCGAGCTCCTCGCGCACCGGCACCAGATAATTTTCGCCCGACAGGCTCAGGCGCATCAGCTTGCCCAGCGTGTAGATCATATCGGTCACGTCGTTGCGCTCCCCCAGCTGCAGCGCGGCGGCATTGCCGATCGCGTCGAGTGTGTTATACAAAAAATGCGGATTGATCTGCGTTTGCAGCGCGCAAATTTGGGCGTTGTGCAGGCTGAGCATGCGCTCCTCAATTTCTTCGTTGAGGTGCTTATTTTCGCTTTGCGCCAGCAAAATGCCGCGCTGAATTTCCACAATTTCGTCCACGCGGCGCTTTTTGTCCCATGCCGTGAGCTGCTGGGTGCGGTCGAGCAGCTGCGCGGTGCGCTGGATGGGCCGATACACCCAAATGGCCATGAGCACCGCCAGCACCACGCACAGCGCAAACGACACCACCGACACCATGCGCAGGCGCCAATTGCTCTCGTTGCTGCTGGTTTCGAGCACGGTCATGGGCGACAGATACAAAAAGCGCAGCCCCTCGGTGTCGGCATATTTGCCGGAAATCACATACTGCTTGCCCCACAGCGTTTGAATTTCGGAAAACGAATCGGGGCGGTCGCGGAATTGCTGGAGCACCTGGGCGTCTTCCATTTCGTCGTGCAGCAGGCGGTATTCGTCGGAGTAGACCATGGTGTCCATGGTGTCGTTATAAATAATCATCATCGAGCTGTCATTCTTCGTGCGGTAGCGGCCGGTGCCAAAATACTGTGCCAGCCGCTCTGCGTCGATGTTCAGAATGACCGCGCCCAGATTTTCGTCGGTATAAAACGAAATGGGATGCAGCATCGTGATCAAATAGGGGTAGTTGCCGCGCTTGGCGCGGGTGCGCACGGTGGTGCGGTTCTCGTCGGCCGCACTGTAAAACTCCAGCCAGTTCGTATCGCTAAAATCCGCCAGCGCCGTCACGCCGTCGCGCGTGATCACCTGGTCGCTCTTTTTGAGATACACATAGATGGAATCAATGTAATCATACGCCGTTTGCACCGAAGCGATGGTTTCCGAAATGCTGCGCCGATACAGCAGCGCGTTGTCGCTGCTGGTGTCGCCGCGCGTGGCGATAAATTGCAGGCTGCTGCGGTTCGAAAGGCTAAAGGTGAGGCGCTTCATGGAAATCAGCGTGGCGTTAAACGTGCTGTAATGGCGCTCCAGCAGCGAAGCGTTGGTGTTTTGCAGCTCCGTTTGCACATCCTGCATCATGCGGCTGCTGTACCATGCGTTGAGCATGGTCACGGGCACCGCCAAACAAAGCAGCAGCAGCACAAAATAGCGCAGCAGCATGCTGTTGAACCGGTAATCGCGCACATAATCCCACATTCGCCGCACAGGCGTTGCGGCATGACCTTCTTTGTTCATATTGGAATCTCCCTTTCTTTCCCTTAGTTACCAGTGTGCCCCCCCCCCCGTGGGGTTGGTTGGATTTCCCTTTTTCCTCCTGATTCGCAAAGGCGTGCCGCTGCGCATATTCGCGCACGGAGCAGCCCGCGTATTTTTTGAACAGCTGCCGAAAATATTTTTCGTCGCGATATCCCACCTGGCGGCACACCTCGCTCACATCGCACAGCCCCTCCGAGAGCAGCTTCATGGCGTTGTCCATGCGCACGCGAATGAGATAATCGGTGAAGGTTTCCCCCATCTCCTGCCGGAACCGGCGAATGAAGTGCCGCGGGCTCAAATGGATAAAATTCGCCACATCGCGATACGAAAAATCTTCGCTAAGGTGGGTGTGGATGTATTTGCATGCCTGATGGATCTCCACATCGTCGCCGGTGCCGTGGGGGCGGCTGGGCTGGAGGGTGTTCACCTCATCGCTGAGCTGTTTGAGCAGCTCCGACAGCTGCTCGGTGCAATTATCGCTGGGCTCGCTGCCAAGCTGCTCAAACTTTTTGCCAAAGTCGGCCGCCAGCTCAATGTTCATTTGCTGCAAATCGCTCCGCAGCTGCCCCAGCAGCCGCCGAACGATCATCTGGCGCACCTCCTCGGGTGCGTCGCGCATAAGCGGCTTCATGCGGGCATACGGCAGCCAGGCCTCTTCCCCGCTGTCCAGCACCGAGCTGCTCACTGCACGGATCAACGCGATCAGCTGATCGTATTCCGCTTCGCCAAAGCTGCGCAGCAGCTTGGCCTCGCGCGCCATGCCGTCCATCTCTGCGCGCAGGCGTGTGAACACGCGGCGCAGCTCATCAAAATCCACCGGCTTGAGGAGATATTCGTATACGCCGCAGTGCATGGCTGCGGTGGCATATTCAAATTTGCGGTATCCGCTGATCAGCACCACCTTCATCCAGGGGTACTTTTCGGCAATCACTTCCGCCGCCTTCAGCCCCGACATGCGGAACATGCGAATGTCGGTCAGCAGCACGTCCACCCGCTTTTTTTCCAAAAAATCTAAAATTTCTTCGCCATCCTCCAACACAGCTGCCACCTCGTAGCCCAGGGCATTCCAATCGTTTCGTCGCAGCAATCCCTCGCGAATCAGGGGCTCGTCATCGGCAATAATCAAACGGTACATGGCGATTCTTCCTTTCGTTACACACATTCATCTAATTATTTTATCATACCCACGGCAGAAATGAAATATATTGCTGTAAATTTGTCCTCAATCTCACCGTTTTGTCTTCATATTCTCCTTTGGAATTTTACCGTTTCCGCGTGCCGACAGTGTTGTGTGCATTCTGCGAGCTTTCTGCATACAAAAAGGGCAGCTGCTTTCGCAGCCACCCCAAATACAAAAAATATTTTTTTAGTTAGTCCACAATGACCGTCACATCATTCTTAGCATTCTTCGCAAGACGATAAGTCGTTTGGATGGTTCGGTCACCCGCATGAACGGTAAGACGATAATCACCGTAAAACCCGCGGAACGTCGCGCATCCATTCACCGGCTTGACCGTCACCGAGGTGTGCCATTCTTCGTTCACCAAATGCTTCAGCACCTGATATGCCGGCTTTTCACTCATGTCAAAGCGAAGCAGACCGCCAAAGTAATGGTTTTCGCCTTTGGTCATATCGCCCGGCACGGCGCCATACGCGTAGCCATCCACCGTATTCCAATAAATAATGGCTTCCATGGCCGGATGGCTGAAGAAAATCGGATAAAGACGCTGAATCAGCTCCGCCTGTACCTCTTCATTTTCCGCGTCTGCACCATACGCCGGAATGGTCATCTCGGTGATCTGCTCGGCAATATGGAACCGCTGATACAAGTCCATAATGCGGAAGAGGGAGTCCGGATTATAGCGCTCGCGCGCCTGCTTCGGTTCCTCTTGGAGCGGGAAAAAGCTATGGAACTGCATGCCGATGGAATCCAGATGATGGATCCCGTTGCGGAACAGGCGTTCGATCTGCATAAAGTAGGCATTGCGATTATTATAGCTGTTCGGCCACCAAATATTATAGTCATTGATAATCAGGCGGTTATTCGGAAAATAGCGATCGGCCATCCGATAGCTCCATTCGAGAAAATCGTCCTCGTAGAAAAACTGGGAACGGCAGTTCTGGAGCGTTTCGTTGGTCACCTCAAAGCTCGGAATATCGCCGGCATAGCGCGCGGCAATCTCGCGGAACCGTTTTTCCAGCTTGGCCTTGTGCTCGTCCACAGTCGCATTGGCCATCCAGTTCGGTAAAAAGCCATCGTAGTTCAGGCAATGGCATTTGGGTTCAATGCCTTTTTCTTTGCAATAGGCCACGCAAAGATCCGGTGCCGGACGGCGGTAGACCTTAGGCGAATCTGCGGCGTATCGCGGTTTGCCTTCTTCCGGTTCCACATCGTTCCAATAAAACGGAACGGTGGCCAAATTGAAGATCTCGGGGAACTTTTCGCGATAGCAGCGGTTTTTCTCTTCGGTTTCCATCTCGTCGAGCAGGAACAGGTTCGCGCCGAATTTGAACTCGTGGTTGAGCTGCTCGGCTTCCACGGTGATATTTTCGGGGAGCGGATCGCCGTTGGCGGTTTTGAAAGTAATGTGCGCATCGCCCTTGCGATTCAGCTCAATGCCGGCGCGCACCCGCACGTCGGTCCACTCCTGCTGCTCGTTAAAATAGGCAAGCGCGGATTCTTTTCTGGACATAATCATTCCTCCTTAAAATAATCGGGTTGCTGTTTGCAAGCTCCATTATAGCATGCAGGAGAAAAAAGAAAACTGTATTTTCCGAAAGAAAGGTTTGATTTTCGAAACAATTTGTGATATAAATAAAGCAGGTGTCACCCTGCCATAAAAATACATTCTTTTTCGTTTGACATCCAAGGAGGGAAGCGCTTATGATATTTGATGAGGAAAATTTACAAATTCAGCTGCTGGGTGTGTTTGATTATTATGATGAAAAAGCGGTTTCCGTGAAGGTGGGCGCGCGGCCGTTTTGTGCGCTTTCGCTTCGGCTGGACAGCGATGCGCAAGTGGTGCTCAAAAAAGAAACCATTGCGCTAAAGACGCGCGATCTGGCGTTTTTTCCGGCCAATACGCCCTATGAACGCCAAGCCACCCACGATCGAATGATCGGTTTTCACTTTAATATCGCGAATTTGGCTGCACGCGATTTTGCGGTGCTGCATCATGTGCCCTACGAAACGCTGCTGCCGCTGTTTGAAGCGGCACTGCGCGAATGGCGATCCCGAATGCCGGGCTACCGCTACCGCTCGGCGGCGCTGCTTTATCAGATTTTTGGGCAGATTCGCACTGCGCTGGGCACACGGTCGAAGCCCTTTACCCCCTCCACACAAGCCGCACTCGCCACGATCGCATCCGATTTTGCCAATCCGGCACTGAGCGTCGCGCAGCTCGCGGCCGCCGCGCATATGAGCGACACCTGGTTCCGCAAGCAATTTGCCCGAGAGGTGGGCGCAACGCCCAAGAAATACCTCACCGGTCTTCGGCTGGAATATGCACAGTCGCTTTTGAATGTGGGCTGCAACACCGTTGCGGAAATTGCCGAAAAATCCGGTTTCCGCGATGCCAAAAACTTTGCCACCGCATTCAAAAAGCAGTTTGGCTATCCGCCGTCGGCCCATATTCATCTGGAATGATCTGCGCGGCGGATGATTTTTTTACCGATTGGACGCGGTATTGGCGCGGAGAAAGGCCGGCGTGGTGCGAAAAAAACTTGGAAAATGCCGAGGCATCGGCAAAGCCGACCGCCTCCGCCACCTGCTGCACCGTCAGGCGTGTGTCGGCCAACAGCTTTCGCGCTTGCGCCAATCGGCACAGGTTAATATATTGTTTGGGCGCGCGCCCGGAATACGTTCGGAACACCCGGTACAAATACGCCTGGCTCACCCCCAGGATGGCCGTCAGCGTTTCCACGGTGACAGCGGTGTGCAGGTTATCTGCAATGTACTGCTTCGCAAAACGGTAATATGTTTCGGCGTTGGAGGCGCCGCTGTCCCGCTCCGCATGCACCTGTCGGTTAAATA
>CAKUME010000023.1 GCA_934667575.1 uncultured Eubacteriales bacterium
GTCGATCACCTCATCCAGATCGCGGAACGAATCATCACCGTCGAATTGCGCGGCCGAAAAGCGGTTCAAAATCAACCGGCAATCGGTGAGCCCCGTGCGCGCCATGGCGCGGCGCACAGCCGTGCCCGACCGCACCGACACCGCGTCCGGGGTGGCAACGATCAGCGCGGAGCCTGCCGGCGCAATGGCCGACGCAAACCCGCTCCCAATGCCTGCCGGCGCGTCCATGATCACCCGGTCAAAGCCGAGCGCCAACTCCTCCGTGACGGCGCAGCACACATCGGGGCGCAGCGGCCGCAGCGGCGTGGCCGCTACCACGCTCAGCCCCGGGCACGCCGGACATTCATAAATCGCCTCGGTGGGGTCACAGTGCTCCTCTGCCACATCCGACAAATCGAACACCAGCTGCTCGGTTACGCCCAACATAATATCCAGGCTGCGCAGCCCGGCATCGCAGTCGATCAGCAGCACGCGCTCCCCCGCGCGCGCCAGCGCCGCGCCGATTCCGGCCGAAAGCGTGGATTTGCCCACGCCGCCCTTGCCGGAGCCCATTGCCATGATGATTGCCAAGCGCAAACCCGTTCCTTTCCGCTGAGAGTCAGCAGGATATCGTGCATATCCTTATCTTTAATCTTATCACAAATCCAGAGATTCGTCAAAGTTTTTTTCTGAATTGCAAAGAGATTTTTCCCATGCATTTTTTGTGAAAAAGCCGAGATCAATCATCATTTTGACGAACATCCCCGGTGTTTTGGTCGGTTTCGCTCGCCGTTTTATCTATATTTTCTTCGGTTTTGGACTCGGCAAAGTCGCCCAGCTTAAAATATGCGTCCGCAATGGTCTTCACCGCATAGGCCGCGTTGTAGCCGTGGCCGCCGTGCTCGAGCACAACCACAATGCAGATCTGCGGGTCGTCGTAGGGGGCATACACCGCAAGCACGCCGTTGTCGCTGCCGCCGCTCACCTGTGCGGTACCGGTTTTGCCCGCCATTGCAATCGGATATTTGGCAAGCAGCCACTGCACCGATCCGCCCAAAATCGCCTGCCGCATGCCCGCCTGCACTTCCTGATAATATTCCGGCGCAATGTCGGTCAGATCCTCCACCAGCGTCGGGTTTTCATCCTGGTCGGCGAGCACGTCCTGCGTGCGGTCGTAGGTGGTCACTTTTTTGATGAGATGCGGCTGGTAGCGTTTTCCGCCATTGGCGATCGTGCTGATATACGACGCCAGCTGGATCGCCGTGAACTGGTTATCCGACTGGCCGATCGCCGCCTGAATGGTGTCGCCCGGATACCAGCCCTGCGTGGAGCCGGCGGCCTCGCGCTCGGCGCGGCCCGCAAGCGTGCCGGTTACATCGCCGATTTCAATGCCGGTTTTTTCGCCCAGCCCGAGCCGCTTGCAGTAGGCGTTCATCCGGTCGATGCCCAGGCGGTAGCCTGTTTCGTAGAAGAAAATATTGCACGACACCTGCAGGCCGTAGCGCACATCGGTGGCGCCGTGGTAGCCGAGGCACTGGAACTGCTCCGGCAAAAAGCGCTGATAAATGTGCGTGCAATTGATGGTTTCGCCGATTTTGATCTTGCCTTCGTTCAGGCCCGCCAGCGCCACCGCCGGCTTCATCACCGAGCCGGGCGGATAGGCGCTGTAGGTGGCGCGGTTCACCAGCGGCGTGCTCTTATCCTGTTCATCCAGCTGCGACACCCGCACCATTTCCTCCGCATATTTGGACAAATCGAACGTGGGGTAAGACGCCATTGCGAGCACCGACGCATTGCGCACGTCCATCACCACCGCGGCTGCGCCCGAGCAATCGACCCCCTGCGTGTCGCCGGTGCTTTCGGCCAAATCTTTGACCGTTTGCACATTGTCGGCGAGCGCCTGCTGCACCACCTGCTGCAAGTTTTGATCGATGGTGGAATACACGGTGTTGCCCGCGGTGGGGAGCACCGTGTTCTTGACCTCTTTGACCGTGCCGCTGCTGCCGTAGGTGATCTCGCGCGTGCCGGATTTGCCGCGCAGATAATTTTCGGCGGCCAGCTCCAAGCCGAATTTGCCGATCTCGTCGGTGAGCTTGTAGCCGCTCGCCTTGAGCGCGTTATATTCCTCCGCGCTCAGCGCGCCCACATGGCCGATCACATGCGCCGCCAAATCCCCCGCAATATAGTCGCGGTTCGTGGTGTTGGTGATGGACACATCGCCAAATTCCGCGTGATTTTCCATAATCACCGCGATCGTTTTGTCGGACACATTTTTGGCGAACGTGTAGGGATATTGGAACGAATAGTCCTCGGCGCGCATCTGGTTGCGCACGCTCACGATTTTGAGCGCATCGGCGCGGCTGTATTTTTCGCATTCGTATTTTTTAATCAGCGCGTCCACGCAGTTTTCCGCCGTGGCATAGGATTGCAGGCGGCAATAGGAGATGATCTGCTGCACGTCGTAATCGCGGTCTTTTTCAAATTCAAACTCGCCGTCGCTGTTGAGCCGAATGGGCAGTTTGTTGATCCACTGCTCGCCGTTTTGCTCGAGCAGATTGCACAGCCGCAGAATCACCTGATTCAAATCCACGTCGCGCATATACGCTTTGTTGAACACAATGTTGCGCGCCACGCTGTTCACGACCAGCTCGTTGCCGTTGCGATCCAGAATTTCGCCGCGCGCCGCTTCGATTTCCACCTTTTGGGTGCCGGTACGCTCGGCAGAGGTGCGATATTCGTCGCCTTCCACGATCTGGATGCGATACAGCTCCGAGGAATACAGCCCCATGCTCAGCACGACCACTAAAATCAGCGCGACCCAGCGCGGCAGGCGCGGCGCGCCCGGCGAACGGGAAAGCTTTTTCATCGTTTGCACCGGCTCCTTTCCGTTATTTGGCCGCTTCGCTTAACCGCAGCGCGAAGAAGCGATTGATGGCGTAAAAAATCGGGGTCATCAGATAGGTGTACAGCATTTTGGGCAGATAATGCGTGCGCAGCACATACACCGCGCCGTGATAGCCCGGCAGAACAAAACAGAACAGCCATTGCGCCAAGCACACCAACGGCACGATGGCGGTCATTGCGATCACCGCCACCAGCAGATTGGTGCGGAACAGCTCCATGGTCATTGAGCCGATCGCAAAGCCCAGCAGACCCAAAATCAGCCCGTGAAAGCCCAAAATGTCGGAGCCGCCCATATCCATCAGCAGCCCCGCCGCAATGCCCACGAGCATGCCTGTGACATCACCCTCAAACATGGCGATCATCATTGCGGCGCACACCAGCAGCAGCGGGCGCACGCCGTTCACCGCAGGCACCAGCCCCACGGTGGTTTCGAGCACATAAAGCAGCAGCAGCTCCACCGCATACACGATTAGGCGAAGCACGCGTTTGGCCGACATGGGCGCGCACCTCCCTTACTTCTTTTCATCCAGCGTCTCCATTGTTTCACCCTGACCGGTGAACGACGTGATCACCATCACCGATGTAATGCTGCTCACATCCACCGTGGGGCGCACCAGCGCCGTGAGCGACACATCCACCGTGCCGTTCACAATGGATTCCACCGTGCCCACGATAATTTTATCGGGGAACACACCGCCCATGCCGCTCGTCACGATCAGGTCGCCCGCCTTGATCTGGGTTTTGGCATTCAGGCTGCCCATTTGCACCAGCCCCTGATCGGCGTATTGCTTATCGCCCGTGAGCACGCCGATTTCCTCGGTGTTGGCGCTGAGCACCGACACCTTCACATCCGGGTGATAGATGGTTTCCACCTTGGCGTAGGTGGTGCCCACTTTGGCCACGCGCCCCACCAGCCCGCTGTTGGTAATCACCGGATCGCCCGCGCGCACGCCCGCCACCGATCCGCGGTTAATGGTGAACCCGCTGAACAGCTCGTTGGCGTCGCGCCCCACCACCGTGGCATAAACGAATTTCCAGTCGCTGTTGTCGTCGTGCAGGCCGATGTAATTTTTGAGATCCTCATTTTGTCTTTTCAGCTCGTTATAATTGGCAAGCTGATTGTTTTTTTCGTCCAGCTCCTGCTGCATGGCGTCGAGCCGACTGCGCAGCGCGTTCAGCTCCTGTGTGTTGGTGGTCAGGCCATCCAGCTTTTCGCCGCCCAGCGACGCAAGCCACTGCATGGGCGTGGTAAAAATGCCGACCAGCGACGAGGTAGCCGAGGAAATTCCGCCCCCGCCCAGCGCCGCGGTGTAGATCATGGCGGCGCACAAAATCACCGACGCGGTGGCCAGCAGCTTAAAGCCCTTGCTGCGAAAAAATCCCTTCACGGATCGTTCGCGCTCCCTTCCGGATAAATTTGGGGGAAATAAAAACAGAAAGCGGCCGGGATCCGGTATGCTTGACCGGAAGCCGGGCCGCTCCGCTTCCGCGTGCCGCTTACTTGCGGCGCGCTTTGTAGTAGTTATTCGGCAGGTTCACGTCGAGGCGTTTGCCGGCGCCCTCGGCCACGCAGTCCAGCGGGCGCTCGGCCACATGCACCGGCATGCCGGTTTCCTGCGAGAGCAGCACATCCAGCCCGCGCAGCAGCGCGCCGCCGCCGGTGAGCATGATGCCGTGATCGATAATATCCGCCGACAGCTCCGGCGGGGTCTTCTCGAGCGTGGATTTTACCACGTCCACAATGGTCTGAATCGAATCGGCCAGCGCTTCGCGCACCTCGGCCGCCGACAGCTCCACATTCTTGGGCAGGCCGTCCACCAGGTTGCGGCCCTTGATCTCCATCGACCCCTCGTCTTCATAGGGATAGGCCGATCCGATGCGGATCTTGATATCTTCGGCGGTGCGCTCGCCGATGAGCAGATTATATTTGCGTTTCACATAGGAGATGATCGCTTCGTCAAACTTATCGCCTGCCACGCGCGCCGACACGGCCGTTACGATGTCGCCCAGCGAGATCACCGCCACCTCGGAGGTGCCGCCACCGATATCCACCACCATGCTGCCTGTGGGTTCGTCCACCGGCAGTCCGGCGCCAATGGCCGCCGCCATGGGTTCCTCGATCAGATCCACATCGGCTGCGCCCGCCTTATAGGCCGCGTCCTGCACCGCACGGCGTTCCACCTCGGTTACGCCCGATGGAATGCAGATCACCACGCGCGCGCGATGGAACATGCCTTTTTTGATCGCACGCTGAATAAAGCTCTTGAGCATGATCGCCGTAATATCAAAATTCGCAATCACGCCGTCTTTGAGCGGACGCACCGCCACAATGGAGCCCGGCGTGCGGCCGATCATTTTTTTTGCCTGCGCGCCCACTGCCAGCACATTGTCGGTGCGGATATCCACCGCCACCACCGACGGCTCGCGGATCACGATGCCCTTGCCCTTCATATACACCAGCGTGTTCGCCGTGCCCAAATCAATGCCAACTTCTTTTGTAAACATATCTGCCCTGCTCCCTTCGGTTTTTCACGATACCGGATATTTCTCCGCCCGTTCTCGGTCTGGTTCCTTCGCCGGACACCGAATATTCCGAGATCTATTATAACCTGATTTTTGAAAATTCTCAAGCCTCACTGTCGTTTCAACGGCGGTTTTTGCATTTTGAGCCGAACAGCATCCGTCCCGGTGCAAATTCCACGCCATTATAAAAAGTATAATAGATTTCGGCGGTGATGTCAATTGTGAAATCAAAAAAAAGCGCATTCCCGCGAAAAAAAGCCGGAGAATGCGCAGTATTTTGCCAAAGAGGTTTACAATTTTCATTCACCCACCGCGAGCGCCGTGGGATCGCGCAGCAGCGTGTCGAGCGTGCGGGCGATGAGCCGATGGCCGCCGGCGTTGGGGTGCATGCCGTCGGCGCAAATCAGCCGCTCATAGTGCCGGTCGGTGAGGAACGCGCTGCGGATATCCAGCAGCGGCACGCGGTGCTTGCGCGCCAAATCGGCCACCGCGTCGGAATAGCTTTCCTGCCAGCGGTAGGTGCTGAACGCGCTGCCCAGCCATTGCAGCAGCCGTTCGGCGCTGCGCCCCCGGCTAATCGATGCAAAAAAGCGATTCGGCTCAATGGGCGGCAGCGTGGTGAGCACCGGAATCACGCCCGTCGCGCGCGCCGCTTCGATCATGCGCTGCATGGCGGCGCGAAACTCGGGCAGCGGGGTGTTGGGCTCGTGTTCGCTTTCGGGCGCCAGCTCCACCTGGCTCCAGTCAAAGTCGCAGTCGTTGCCGCCGAGCTCGATCACCGCATACTGCGCGTCCGGGTGTTTGGCAAGGTCGGCGCGCGCCGTGGCCTCGGCTTTGTGCACCGTGCAGCCAAACCGCGAGTGGTTGATCAGCTCCACCGGATGCGCCGCGCCAAACAGCGCCCCGCAGTTTTCCGGCAGCACACGATAGCGCCCCGTTTCATCGAGCGCCACCCCCTTAAAAATGGAATCGCCCCACACTAAAATTTTTTTGATATTCTGTGCCATCTTTTGTTCCGCCCTTCGTCATCTATTTGTAATAATTATTTTATCTCGTTTTCAATACTATATTAAATCACATTTATTATTTTGTCAATAGATTTTTGAAATGATATTGTGTCGTGCACGAAAATATGGTATAATATCCGCAGAATTGGGGTCTGCCGTTTTTCCCTGCGGAACAAACGGTCTTGGCGATACGAAAAATTTTTTCACGATGAAAGGAGGCGCCGCCGATGGATGAAAACCGCACGCCGGTGCGCGCATGGGCGCAGGCGGCGCGGGCACAGGCGCCCGTGGAATGGGAGCGGATGCCGGAGCTCGAGCTTTATATGGATCAGGTGATCGCCTACATGGAAAAACACCTGGCGTTTTATCGGCGCAACGAACAAAGCAAAACCCTCACGCCCAGCATGATCAACAACTATGTGAAGGAATCGCTGCTGCATCGCCCGGTGAACAAGCGCTACAACCGCACCCACCTGGCCGAGCTGATGATAGTGTCGCTGCTGAAGCCGGTGCTTCCCATGGCCGACATTGCGCGGCTCAAAAATGCGCTCAGCCCGCAGGCGGACGGCATTCCCGCGCTCTATGCGCAGGTGTGCCGCGCGCAAGCCGAATCGCTCACGCAGGCCGCAGGCGAACTGGAGCAATGCTGCGCGGGCGGCGAGCCCGATTCGCCGGAGCAGCTCGCCATGCTGGCCGTGCAGTTTGCGCTGCGTGCCAACGCCTACCGCGTGGCCGCCGAACGCATGATCGAAACGCTGGCGCAAACCGCCGCGCCGCAAAAAGCCGAAAAAACCGAGAAAAAATAAGAAAAAACGCTTGCATTTTGCCCGGGGTTGTGCTATAATAAAAGCCCTGAGGTTTTGAACCTGCGGGATATAATTGCAATTTTATCCGTTCCGATACGGTTCCGTCGAAAGAGGTGACAAGAATGAAGGAAGCCATTCATCCGAAGTATGAAGAAACCACCATCACCTGCGCCTGCGGCAATGTGATTCATACGCGTTCCACCAAGAAGGACATTCGCGTTGAAATTTGCTCGAAGTGCCATCCGTACTTCACCGGTAAGCAGAAGCTTGTGGACACGGGCGGCCGTGTCGATCGCTTTAATAAGCGTTTTGGCCTGCAGGGCAACAAATAATTTTTTGCTCGTTACGGGAGCGGTGCATTTTTGCGATGCGCCGCTCCTGTTTTTATCCCCATCTTGTGATCAAAGGAGGAAATGTTCGTGGAATATCGCACGCTGCGCGCCGCAGGCGAAGCGGAATTCACCGAGCGGCGTTCGCGGTTCATCGGCCGCGCCGCGCCGGTGCACACCGAGGAAGAAGCGCTCGCATTCCTGCGCGAAATTCGCGCCCGCTGCTGGGACGCCACCCACAACGTGTACGCCTATGTGCTGCGCGAGAACGGCACGGCGCGCTTTTCCGACGACGGCGAGCCGCAGGGCACCTCCGGAATGCCCACGCTCGACGTGCTCCAAAAATCCGGCGTGACCGACGCGATCGTGGTCACCACGCGCTATTTCGGCGGAATACTGCTGGGCGCGGGCGGGCTGGTGCGCGCTTACAGCCACGCGGCGCACGATGCGCTTGCCGCGGCGGGCATTGTGCAAATGCGCACCTGCAAAACCGCCGTGGTGCGCTGCGATTACGCGCAGTACAGCACCGTGGCGCGCGCGCTGGCGCAGGCCGAAGCCGCCGTGGACCGCACCGACTTTTTGCAGGAGGTGTCGATCGCGTTTCACCTGCCGCCGGACCGGATGCCGGCCCTGACTCAAGCGCTGGCCGACGCCACCGCGGGCCGCGTGGCACCGGAAACAACCGGGGAAGCATTTTTTGCCGCCGACTCCGGCGCAGACGAACATTTGACATCGGCACGAAAAAAATAAAAATAAAGAAAATGCAAAAAATAAAAAGGAAAACGCACGCTTTTCGCGTATTATATAATGAAAGAAAAATTTGACGGAAAGGGGCGTTTTTCATGACCATCCGTGAGCGCACCGAGCAGGCCGAGCACCTGCTGCTGGCGCCCGGCGCCACATTTGCCGACGCGTCGCTCGGCCGCGACCGGCCGGAGCCGCCCTGCGAGCTGCGCACCGTGTTCCAGCGCGACCGCGATCGCATTTTGCACTGCAAATCGTTCCGGCGGCTCAAACACAAAACGCAGGTCTTTCTGTCCCCGGAGGGCGACCACTACCGCACCCGCCTCACGCACACGCTCGAGGTCGCGCAGATTGCGCGCACCGTGGCGCGTGCGCTGCAGCTCAACGAGGATCTCACCGAGGCCATTGCGCTCGGCCACGATCTGGGGCACACGCCGTTCGGCCATGCCGGCGAGCGCGCGCTGCGCGAGCTGGTGCCCGGCGGTTTCTGCCATTACGAGCAAAGCGTGCGGGTGGTGGAAAAGCTCGAAAACAACGGGCGCGGGCTGAATTTGACGCGCGAGGTGCGCGACGGCATTCTGCACCACACCACCGGGGAATGGGCCGCCACGCCTGAAGGCCGCGTGGTACGCATTGCCGACCGCATTGCCTACATTAACCACGACATTGACGACGCACAGCGCGCGGGCGTGCTCTGCCCGGAGGATATTCCCGCCGCGATTTCGGACGTGCTGGGCACACGGCGGTCGGCGCGCATCCGCACACTGGTCTGCTCGCTTGTGGCGCATTCCACACCGCAGGTGCTGCAAATGGCTCCCGAGGTGCAGGAGGCGTTCGACCGGCTGCACGATTTTTTGTTTCGCGCGGTTTATCAAAATCCCGTTGCCAAACAGGAAGAAGCCAAGGTGCCGGAGCTGATCGCGCGGCTCTACCGCCACTTTTGCACCCACCCGGAGGCGCTGCCCGCCGACGCGGCGTCGGTTTGCCGCAATGAGGGCGTGCCGCGCGCGGTGTGCGATCACATTGCGGGCATGACCGACGGCTACGCAGTGCGCGTGTTTGAAGCGCTTACCGTGCCGCGCAGCTGGACCAAACAATAACTTTTCTGCACGAACTGCTGCACGACGATTCAAAGGAGTGAGACCGATGCCGCTGCCGGAAGATTTTTTGCAAAAACTCAAAGACGCCAATCCGATTGAGAGCGTGGTGTCCTCCTATGTGAAGCTGCGCCGCACGGGGCGCAATTTGGTCGGGCTTTGCCCGTTTCACGGCGAGAAAACGCCGTCGTTTACCGTGTATCCCGAAAACGATTCGTTCTATTGCTTTGGCTGCGGTGCGGGCGGCGACACGATCACGTTCATTCGCCGGATCGAAAATTTAGACTATCTGGAAGCCATTCGCGCGCTTGCACAGCGCGCCGGGTTGGAAATGCCCGAGGATACCCGCCGCGCCGACGGCACCGGTAAGCTCAAGCTGCGTATTT
>CAKUME010000024.1 GCA_934667575.1 uncultured Eubacteriales bacterium
GTTTTGTAGCCCGCGATCGCCGAGAGCGAACGCGCGCTGTTGGTGAGCGTGTCGAGCTTTTCGCGCACCCAATACTGCGACACGCTCACGCTGATCACCGCCGCCATAATGGTGAACGTGACCGCAATGATGCCGGAGGAGATCGAAAGGTATTTTTTGAACAGCGAACCCTTCATTATTCCTTGACCTCGAATTTATATCCGACGCCCCACACCGTTTTCAGCTCCCACTGGGGCGACACGCCCTCGAGCTTTTCGCGCAGGCGCTTCACATGCACATCCACCGTGCGCGAATCGCCGTAGTAGTCAAATCCCCACACCTCGTCGAGCAGCTGGTCGCGCGTGAACACGCGGTTCGGGTTGCTCGCCAGGTGATAAATCAGCTCCATCTCCTTGGGCGGGGTGTCGATCTGCTTGCCGTTCACCCGCAGCTCGTAGTTGGTCAGGTTGATCGACAGCTTGTCGTAGTGCACTTCTTTAATGCCGGCGTCGGCGCCCATGCCGCTGCGCCGCAGCACCGCCTTAATGCGCGCCACCACCTCTTTGGCGTCAAACGGCTTCACCACATAGTCGTCGGCGCCCAGCTCCAGCCCCAGCACCTTGTCGAACACTTCGCCCTTGGCGGTGAGCATAATGATCGGGCACTTGGACTCCTTGCGGATCTCGCGGCACACCTGCCAGCCGTCCAGCTCGGGGAGCATAATGTCGAGCAGGATCAGCGCCGGGTTCTCGCTTTTGAACAGCTCGAGCGCGCGCTTGCCGTCGTTGGCAATCACCACCGAATAGCCCTCTTTTTCGATATAGAGCCGCAGCAGCTCGCAGATGTTTTTATCGTCGTCCACGACCAAAATTTTTTCATTTGCCATAATAATATCCCCTTCCCCCGAAAAACCGGTGAAATCTACTTTATTTATTATAAAACATTTGCGCGCACAAGTGATGAATATTTTTTGAAGTTTTGGCGCTATTGCCGCCGCGCGCAAATTGTGCTATAATAAACCGGAAAACCGCGCATGCGTCGAAGGGAGGATGCAGAAAATGATGAAACACGGCATTGCCGCGCCCCGGCCGCTTCGGCAGCATCTGTCGGCGCTGAGCTGCACGCTGTTCGGCGCATTTTTGGCGCTCACGCTCGCCACGCTGCTGCTTGTGCCGCGCACCATTGCGCAGCACTACCCCTCCACGCTGATGGAAACGCCCAACATTCTGCTGATCGCGTGGTCGGTGCTGCTGCTGACGGGGGCGGCGGCGCTCTGCCGCCGGGCCGACCGCGCCCAGCGCTACCGAATGCAGGACGCCCGCGAGCGCAGCTTTCGGCTGCTGCTTTGCGCGGGGTTTGCGCTGATGTTTGTGCTCCAGCGCGCGCTTGCCGACCACATCTATTTTCGCACCGGCTGGGATGTGGCCACCATGCACGACCATGCCATGCAGCTCGCGCGCGGCGCCCGCACCGACCTCAACGACTGGTACTACAACACCTACCCCAACAACGTGACGCTCACGCACCTGCTGGCGGCGCTTTATCGCCTGGGCGACCGCTTGGGCGCGCCGGAGCAGCTGCTCCTCATTTTTACCAACGCGGCGGTGGGGGGCTCGGTGGTGCTCGCCGTGCTCTGCGTTTACCGCCTCACACGCAGCCGGTTTGCCGCATGCTTTGCGCTGGCGGTGGGCACGGTGCTCATTGCGCTCTCGCCGTGGGAGATTATCCCGTACAGCGACGCGCTGATGATGCCGTTTCCGGTGCTGATGCTGTTTTGCGATTTATATATTCATCCGCGGTGGGTGCGGTATCCGCTCATGACCCTGCTCGCGGTAGCCGGATACTATATCAAGCCCACGGCGATGATTCCGCTGATCGCGCTCGCGCTGCTGCGCGCGGTTCCGGCGGCCGCCGATGTGCTGCGGCGGCGCATTCCGCTGCGTCGGGCGGCGGCGGTGCTGCTGCTGGCGGCGCTGGCGGCCGGCGGCGCCGCCGGGGCGCGCAATTTGCTCATCGGCCCCGACCGCGCGCGCTTTTCCGACCCGGCGCACTTCACCGCCACCCATTATCTGATGATGGGGCTCAACGACACTACCGACGGCGTATACAGCCACGACGACGTGGACTATTCATGCAGCTTTTCGGATGTCGCATCGCGCCAGCAAGGCGAATGGGCCGAATTTGTCCGGCGGCTGGGCGAGCTGGGCGTGGGCGGCGTGTTCAAGCTGTGGACGAAGAAAAACCTCGCCAATTACAACGACGGCACGTTTGCCTGGCTGCGTGAGGGCGGTTTTTTCAGTGTTGTGCCGCAGGACGGCCGAAAACTGACGCAAACGCTGCGCCGCGCCTATTACTGGGACGCGCAGTACTACACCGGCGCCAGCCGCTACCAAACATTCTGCATGGTGGAGCAAACTGTGTGGCTCATGGTGCTGCTGGGCGGGGTGTGCGCATGCTTTGGGCGGCTGCGCACGCGCCGGGCCGTTGGCGCACTGGCGCTTTCGCTGTTTGGGGTGAGCCTGTTTTTGCTGATATTCGAATGCCGCGCGCGCTATTTGTATCCGTTTTCGCCGCTGTATCTTGTGCTGGCGGCAGTGGGCGTGCATTCGCTCGCGCATCGGGGCGAACGGGATTTGGATGAAGAAGATGAATGATCGTGCAGGCGCGCACACGATGTGGACGCACCGAAAAAACGGAAATGGGAGGAAAAACACATGACCGAAATGATTGAAACCGAACCGCGGCCGGAGCGCGCGCTGCTGGTCTCACTGGACACCGGTGAGCCGGACGCCGCCGCGTCGCTCGAGGAGCTGCGCTCGCTTGCCGATACCGCAGGCGCCGAGGTGGCGGGCGTGACCGTGCAAAAGCGCCCGGCGCCCGACGCGGGCACCTGCGTGGGTGCCGGCAAGCTCGAAGAAATTCGCGCCTATTGCGAAAGCGACGCCGTTGATCTGCTGATTTTCGACCGCGAGCTCAGTCCGATTCAGCAGCGAAACATTGAGCAGGCCACGCGCGTGCGCACCATTGACCGCACCACGCTGATTCTGGATATCTTCGCGGCACGCGCGCGTTCGCGCGAGGGTGCGCTTCAGGTGGAGCTGGCGCAGCTCAAATACGCGCTGCCCCGGTTGGGCGGCCAAGGCACGGCGCTGTCGCGGCTGGGCGGCGGCATTGGCACGCGCGGCCCGGGCGAAAGCAAGCTCGAAACCGACCGCCGCCACATTCGCCGCCGCATCGACGCGCTGCGCGCGCAGCTCGACGAGGTCACGGCGCAGCGTGCGCGGCTGCGCGCCCGCCGCAAAAAGGACGGCCGCGCCACGGTGGCGATCGTGGGCTACACCAACGCCGGCAAATCCACGCTGATGAACGCGCTCACCCATGCGGGCGTGCTCGCCGAGGATAAGCTCTTTGCCACGCTCGATCCCACGGCGCGCGCGCTTCGGCTGCCCCACGGCCAAACCGTGACGCTGGTGGACACCGTCGGGTTGGTGCGGCGGCTGCCGCATCAGCTGGTGGAGGCGTTCAAATCCACGCTCGAGGAGGCCGCGCAGGCCGATGTGATCTTGAACGTGTGCGATGCGTGCAGCGACGAAGCAGCGCTGCATCTGGGCGTGACCGAGCGGCTGCTCACCGAGCTCGGCGTGGGCAGCACGCCGGTGATTTCGGTGATGAACAAGTGCGATGCCATTGCGGGCGGGCTTGCCATGCCTGCCATTGGCGGCACGGTGCGCATTTCGGCGCGCACCGGCGCAGGGCTCGACGCGCTGCTGCAAGCCATCGAAGATCATCTGCCCCGCTGGGAACGGATGACGCTGCTGCTGCCGTTTGACCGCGCGGGGCTGCTCGCCGCGGCACGCGCCGGCGGGCAGGTGCTCACGGAGGAATACGAAGCCGCGGGCGTGCGCGCCGAGGTGCTGGTGAGCGACCCGGCGCTCGCGGCGCAGCTGCGGCCGTTTGCCGTGCAGGAAAATCGTTGACAACGGCGGGCAAATCAAGTATAATATCAAAAAAGCGGCAGGTGGTTGCCCGGGCGCGATCCAAGGCCCGGGCACGGCGCTTGAACCCGCTTTTTTATCATTCTTTTATTTTTTACGAAAGGAAGGAACTTCATCATGCAGGAAAAAATCTTGAAGCTGTTGGAAGCAAACGCACGGCTGAGCAATCATGAGCTCGCCGTGATGCTGGGCGTTACCGAGGAGGAGGCCGCGGCGGCAGTGGCGTCGCTCGAAAAATCCGGCGCCATCCAGGGCTACCGCGCCGTGGTGGATTGGGATCAGGTGGACCCCGCTCATGTGACCGCGCTCATCGAGCTCAAAATTTCGCCGCGCAAGGACACCGGCTTTGACGACGTGGCCAAGCGCATTATGGAGCTGGAAGAAGTGGACAGCGTATATCTGATGTCCGGCTCATACGACCTGCTGGTGGAGATCAACGGCAAGTCGCTCCAGGAGGTCGCCATGTTTGTGGCGCGCAGCCTTTCCACCATTGATGGCGTGCTCTCCACGGCCACGTCGTTCCTGCTCAAAAAATATAAGGACCACGGCACGCGCATGGGCGGCGAAAGCGATCCGGACAAAAGGAGCATGGTACTGTGATAGACTATAATTCCGTGATGAGCCGACGCATTCAGGAAGTGAAGCCCTCGGGCATTCGGCGGTTCTTTGACTTGGCCAACGGCATGGACGAGGTGATCTCGCTGAGCATTGGCGAGCCCGATTTTGCCACCCCGTGGCACATTCGCCGCGCCGCGATTGATTCCATTGAAAAAGGCCGCACCTTTTATTCGCCCAACCGCGGGTTTGCCGAGCTGCTGCGCGGCATTTCGGACTATTTTGACCGCCGCTTTCATCTGCGCTACGACCCCGAAACCGAAATTCTGGTCACGGTGGGCGGCTCCGAGGCCATCGACTGCGGCATCCGCACGCTGATCGAGCCGGGCGACGAGGTGCTCATTCCGCAGCCGAGCTTTGTGTGCTACGAGCCGCTCACGCAAATGGCGGGGGGCGTTCCGGTGCCGCTGGTCACACGCGCAAGCGACAGCTTCCGCATCACGCCCGAGTCGCTGCGCGCGGCCATCACTCCCAAAACCAAGCTGCTCATTCTGCCTTATCCAAACAACCCCACCGGCGGCGTGATGCGCCGCGAACACCTGGAATCCGTTGCCGCCGTGCTGCGCGAAACCAATGTGATGGTGCTGTCGGACGAAATTTATGCCGAGCTGACCTACGGCCACACGCCGCATGTGTCGATCGCATCCATCGACGGTATGCGCGAGCGCACGGTGGTCATCAACGGTTTTTCCAAAGCGTTTGCAATGACCGGCTGGCGGCTCGGCTATGCGCTCGGCCCCGCGCCGATTATCAAAATGATGACCAAGCTGCACCAGTTCGGCATTATGAGCGCGCCCACCACCGCGCAGTACGGCGCGATCGAAGCGATGAAAAACGGCGACATTGACATTGAAAATATGCGCTGCGAATACGATATGCGCCGCCGCCTGATCGTGGAGGGGCTGCGCAATATGGGGCTCGACTGCTTTGAGCCCGAGGGCGCGTTCTATGTGTTTCCGAGCATTCAGAGCACCGGCCTCAGCTCCGAAGAATTCTGCACCCGCCTGCTCAAGGACGAGCACGTTGCGGTGGTGCCGGGCAATGCGTTCGGCGCATGCGGCGAGGGCTTTGTGCGCATTTCGTATTCCTATTCGCTCAAGCACATCAACGAAGCGCTCGCGCGCATGGAGCGGTTTGTGCACGGCAGCCGCTGAGCAGGGAGGGACGCGGATGAATGAAATTAAGGTGCGCGCCTACGCCAAGCTCAACCTCACGCTGGACATTCTGGGCCGCCGCGCCGACGGCTACCATGACCTCGCAACGGTCATGCAGTCGGTTTCGCTGCACGACACGCTCAAGGCCGTGCGCACGGTGAATCCGGGCGTGGCGGTCTACACCAGCCGCCCGGATGTGCCGAGCAACGAAAAAAGCCTGATTCGCCGCGCGGCCAATGCATTTTTTGCCCGCACCGGCATTTCGGACGGCGTGCGGTTGATGCTCGAAAGCCGCATTCCCATGCAGGCCGGGCTGGGCGGCGGCAGCGCCGACGCCGCCGCCGCGCTCACCGCGCTCAACCGGCTGTTTGGCGCGGGGCTGAGCGATGCGCAGCTGGCCGAGCTGGGGCTGACGCTGGGCGCGGACGTACCGTTCTGCTTGGTTGGCGGCACGCAGCTGGCCGAGGGCGTGGGCGAACGGCTCCATCCGCTGCCGCCGCTGCCGGACTGCTGCCTGGTGCTGCTCAAACCGGAGGCGGGCGCCGCCACCGCAGAGCAATATGCCCGCGCCGACGCTCTGCCCCGCCTGCCGCATCCCTCGGCCCGGCGGATGGAACAGGCGCTTGCGCACGGCGAGCTGCGTGAGATCGCGGGCAGCTTGGGCAATTCATTTGAGGCCGTGATCGGGCTGCGATGCGTGGCGCAATGCCGCGAATTTTTGTGCGCGCACGGCGCACTTGGCGCGTGCATGACCGGCAGCGGCTCCACGGTGTTCGGCCTGTTCAACGACGAACGCGCCGCGCGCGAGGCCGCCGCCCAAGCCATGACGGCACTGCCCGGCGCGCAGGTGTTCGTGAGCCGCCCGGTGGGGGCCGGCTGCGCGGTGGCGGAAGAACAATAAAGGCATCCGGCTGCCCGCGCAAAAAAATCTTGGTCGGCACCCGTATAAAATCATTTGGACCGCCTCATACTTTCGGCAGCAAACGAAAGAAAGGGCGGTCGATTTTTATGCGGCACAAAGGACTTCGGCGATTGGAATGCGCACTGCTCGCGGCGCTGGTGATCTCGCTGGGCGCATCGGCGGTGCCGGTGGCGCGCAGCTGCGAGCAGATCAGCGACCGGGTGATTCGGCTGCACATTTTGGCCAATTCGGATTCGGCCGCCGATCAGACCGAAAAGCTGCGCGTGCGCGACCGGGTGCTGCGCGAAGCCACCGAATGGGCCGACGGCGCACAAAACCGCGCCGAGGCCGAAGCCGCCATTGCCGACGCGCTACCCGAGATCGAACGCGCCGCGCAGGCACAGCTGCGCGCCGACGGCTGCGACACCACGGTGCACGCCGAGCTCACCGACATGTACTTCACCGCGCGCACTTATCCATCCGGCACGCTGCCCGCCGGCACCTACCGCGCGCTGCGGCTGACCATTGGCGCGGGGCGCGGCCACAACTGGTGGTGCGTGGTGTTTCCGCCGGTGTGCGTGGCGGCGGCGGCCGACAGCCCCGCAATGGACGATGTGCTCACGCCCGGCCAGCTCGACATTGTGGAGCATCCCGGCCGCTACCGCGTGCGGCTCAAGGTGGTGGAGTGGTGGGCGCAGCTGCGCGCATGGATCGCGCCGCACGAATAAATGTGCAAATCTCTGCGCGCCGTATTGACAATCCCGCCGATTCATGATATAATCCCCATGGTTAAAGTAGGAATTAAACCGGCGTGCCGGTTTGCACCATCCGGGCGAAAGGAACGTGAAAAAACGTATGTATGTATACGCAGACAACGCAGCCACCACCAAGATGTCGCCAACGGCGCGCGCGGTGATGATCGACTGCATGGATAACCGCTGGGGCAACCCTTCCAGCCTGCACACCACCGGCCAGCAAGCCAAAGAAACGCTGGAGCACGCGCGGGCGCAAATTGCGCAGGGGCTCAACGCCCGCCCCGCCGAGATCACCTTTACCTCCGGCGGCAGCGAGGCCGATAATCAGGCGATTTTGTCGGCGGCGGCCATCGGCGCGAAAAAAGGCAAAAAACATATCATTTCCACCCGATTCGAGCACCACGCCGTGCTGCACACGCTCCAAAAGCTCGAAAAACAGGGCTTTGAAGTCACGCTGCTCGACGTGCACCGCAACGGACTCGTCACCGCCGAACAGGTGCGCGACGCCATTCGCCCCGACACCGCGCTCGTGACCGTGATGTTTGCCAACAACGAAATCGGCACGGTGCAGCCCATTGCCGAAATCGGCGCGGTATGCCGCGAAAAGGGCGTGCTGTTTCACACCGATGCGGTGCAGGCGGCGGCGCATGTGGCCATTGACGTGCAGGCCATGCAGATCGACCTGCTGTCCATTTCCGGCCACAAGTTCCACGGTCCCAAGGGCGTGGGCGCGCTCTATGCCAGCACCGGCATCCGGCTCATCCCGCTGATCGAGGGCGGCGCACAGGAGCGCGGCAAGCGCGCAGGCACCGAGGACGTGCCGGCCATTGCGGCCATGGGCGCGGCGTTTGCGGAGGGCGTGGCGCATCTGAACGAAAACGCCGCCCGCACCGCCCGGCTGCGCGACCGGCTGATCGACGGCTTGGCGCAAATTCCGCATTCGGTGTGCAACGGCGACCGCACGCACCGCGTGCCCGGCACGGTGAATTTCTGCTTTGAGGGCGTGGAGGGCGAATCGCTGCTGCTGCTGCTCGACGCACAGGGCATCGAGGCCTCCTCCGGTTCGGCATGCACCTCCGGCTCGCTCGACCCGAGCCATGTGCTGCTCGCGCTTGGCCTGCCCCACGAGGTGGCCCACGGTTCGCTCCGCCTTTCGATCAACGAAGAAAACACCGATGAACAAATTGACCATATTCTCCGGGTGGTGCCCGAAGTTATCGCCTATCTGCGCGGCATGTCGCCGGTGTGGGAAGAACTCGAAAACGGCACGCGCCCGCACATCATCTAACCCCATTGCACGAAAAAGAAAGGAAGCAGACGGATTATGTTATATAGCGAAAAGGTTATGGATCACTTTCAGCATCCCCGCAACGTGGGCAAGATGGACGACGCCGACGGCATTGGCGAAGTGGGCAACGCCAAGTGCGGCGATATTATGAAGATGTATATCAAAGTGCGCGACGGCGTGATCACCGACGTCAAGTTCAACACGTTTGGCTGCGGCAGCGCAATCGCCACCTCCTCCATTGCCACCGAGATGATCAAGGGCAAGCCGATCGAGCAGGCGCTGGAGCTCTCGAACAAAGCGGTGGTGGAAGCGCTGGGCGGCCTGCCCGCGCACAAAATTCACTGCTCGGTGCTCGCGGAGGAAGCCGTGCGCGCGGCGGTGAAGGATTATTACGACAAAAACGGCATCGCCTACGATGCGTCGCAATTCTGCTCCGGCCACTGCGAATGCTGCGGCTCCGAGTCGCACGACACGCACGACCACGCGGAATAAACGCTTCCCCGCGACATATCGCGCTCTGTTTCCCGCACCGGGAAACGGGGCGCTTTTTGTTTTTCCCCGGCCGAAAAACCGCTGCGGGTGCCAAAACTTTTACCCCTTGCAAATGCCGCATGGCTGTGTTATACTGGTTAGCACAAAAACATGGGAAATGAAAAGGAGCAAAAACAATGCAAAAGCTATGGTATACCGCCCCCGCGCGCGCATGGGAAGAAGCGCTGCCGCTGGGCAACGGACGCATTGGCGCCATGGTGTTTGGCGCGGTGCAGCACGAAACGATCCTGCTCAATGAAATCACCCTGTGGAGCGGCCGCCCCGACGACCGCGACCGCCCCGACGCGTGGACGTTTCTGCCAAAAATCCGGCAGTTGATCCGCGAAGGCCGCCGCGCGGAAGCGCAGGCACTGATGGGCGCGCACTGGAATGCGC
>CAKUME010000025.1 GCA_934667575.1 uncultured Eubacteriales bacterium
CTCACCGGCGAACGCTTTTCGCCGGAAGACCCCGCTTGAATTTTACGCGCAGTTTTCAACTGCCCTGCGCGGATTCCGTTGGAAAACGATGGTTTTCCACATTTTCCGGGCCGGTTTCAACCCATTCCACCGAGTTTTCCACCGCTTTTCTCCACACTTTCCACTCGCTTTTCCACATATGCGTGCAGAATCGGAAAATTACAGTGTGTATAAACGCAGTGTCCCAAGTCGATCGGGGGCGCTGCGTTTTTTGGTGCGCGGCCGGCAAAGGGAATAAAATGCACTTTTTGGCGCAGACTATTTTCCAGAAAAATCGGAAGGGGGAAGCGGAATGATTCGGGGAATCAGCCGGCAGATCATTGAGGTAAAAAAGACGCAGAACGATTATTTTGAGCGGGCGCTGCTGTTCGTGAACCCGGCTTACAGCGACGCGGAGCGGGAGGTGCTGGAGCGCGAGGCGCACAAAATGCTGCGCACCATGAGCGGCCCGGGCCCCCAGGCCCGCCGCCGGGCGCACCTGTGGTTGCTGCTGCGCCTGCTGCTTGCCGCGCTCACCGGCGCCGGCGCGGCGCTGGCGGCCGTGCTGCTCCTGCACTGACCGCGCGCGGTCATATTTGCGTTTGCCGCCGCATAGGCTGAAACGCCGCCCCAAAATCGGGCGGCAGGGAGGAATGCGGATTTGAACGTGAAACGATGGGAATGGATGGGCGCGCCGGTGTGCTTTGGGCTGGCCGTGCTGCTGCACCATGCCTACAATTGGAGCGGGCAGGCGTTTGCGGTGGGGTTGTTCGCACCGGTGAACGAGAGCGTGTGGGAGCACAGCAAGCTGCTGGTCATTCCGTTTTTGCTGTGGCAGCTCGCGGTGGGGTTGGCGGCCCGGCCGCCGATGCGCACGTTTTTGCCCGCCGTGGCCGCCGCAGCGTGGGCGATGCCCGCCGCAATGATCGCGTTTTTTTATGTGTACAGCGGCGTGCTGGGCAAAAACATTCTGGCGGTAGACATTGTTTCCACTTTGGTGTGGCTGCTGATGGGCGCATGGATCGTGGTGCGAAAAATGCGGCGGTCGGGCGGCGGGTCGGTCGGCATGGCGTGGGCCGCGCTGCTTTTGCTGCTTGCCATGCAGGTGGGCTTTTCGGTGTGTCCGCCCGCGCTCGCACTGTTTCGCGACACCGAAACCGGCGGCTTCGGCATGCCGGCCGCATGCCGGATGATGTCGATTCCGAGGTGATTTTCTGAAAATTTCATGATTTATCCTTTGTGTTCTGCGGCGCAGTATGCTATAATAAAAAGAACACCGATTGCAGCGCCGCATCCCGCGACGCCGCAGGGGAAAGGATGAATCAATCATGACGGAAAAACAAAACCGGGGCGCACGCCCTTATCATAAAAACCAATTCGACCGCAATCGCCGCGCCGACACCCGTTCGGTGCGCGCGGAGGCCCCCGAAATCGCCGAAGCCCGTTCGGCTGCCGATGATCGCCGCAGCGAGGGCGTGATCGTTGGCCGCAACGCGGTGATGGAAGCACTGCGCGCGGGCCGCAGCATCGACAGCATTCTCATCGCGCGCGGCGACCGCACCGGCTCGCTCACCGCCATTGCGGCCAAGGCGCGCGCGCTCGAGATCCCGATCAAAGAGGCCGACCCCCGCAAGCTGGATGCGCTGTGCGGCGGCGCCGTGCATCAGGGGGTGGCGGCGATCGCCGCCGTGCGCGCCTATGCGGAGCTGGACGACCTGTTCCGGCTCGCGGAGGAACGCGGCGAACCGCCGTTTTTCATCCTTGCCGACGAAGTGGAGGACCCACACAACCTCGGCGCGTTGATTCGCTCGGCCGAAGCGGCGGGCGCCCATGGCGTGATTGTGCCCAAGCGCCGCGCCGTGGGGCTCACCTATGCCGTCGGCAAGGCGTCGGCGGGCGCGGTGGAATATCTGCCGGTGGCGCGCGTGGCTAATCTGGCCGGCGCGATCGATGAGCTCAAAGCGCGCGGCGTGTGGGTATACGCTGCCGATATGGACGGCGAACCGTGGTGTGCGGCCAACCTTTCGGGCGCAGTGGCGCTGGTGGTGGGCGGCGAAAACCACGGAGTGGGCCGATTGATTCGAGAAAAATGCGACGGCATTCTGTCGCTGCCGATGCGCGGCCATGTGAATTCGCTCAACGCGTCGGTGGCCGGCGCCGTGCTGATGTATGAAGTAGCCCGCCAGCGGCTGCATTTGGCCGCGCGGTGATTCCGAAAGGAAGAAATATCGATCATGAAAGAAGAAAAACGGTTTTCTGCGCCGGAAGAATCGCCAACGCCGGCACAGCCAAAGGAACCGGATGCCCCGGAGCTGAACCCGTTTTATCAGCCCATTGCGGGGCGCTCGGAGTTTTCCTATCTTTTTGAAAATCCGGACGATGAGCTCGACGACCCCTATGATTATGTATCCAAGCAGGTTCAGGCCCACCGCGCGACGCAGGGCGCGCCGGATAAGCCGGACGAAGCGCCGCTCATCCCGCCGATCTCGGCGGACGAAGTGCCCGATGCGCCCGAGCCGCCCACCGAGCCGGTGATTCGGGATATTTCGGTGGGCGAAGCCGAAGCGCGGCCCACGCTGTTCGGTCGGCTGCGTGCGCGGGTGCGCGCGTGGCTGAACCGTCCGGCTTCCGGCACGCTTGCGGACACGGACACGCCGTATGAGCCGGAAGCGCCCGATGCTGCGCCGGAAAGTCCGAAGTCCGACGCGCCCGGCGACGCGTGGGCACGCCTTTCTGCGCTGACCGGCGCGGCGTTTCCGGTCGATGCGCCTGCTGTTGAACCGGATGCGTCGGCCGTTGAGCCGAATCAAAACGCAAATCACCCCGCCGACCCCGCCCAATCGACCCCGGCCGAGGAACAGGCAGACAATATGGGGAAATATCCCATGCCATTTACACCTGACCCTGCCGATTTTGATGGGATAGACGTGCCCGCAGACCGTTTGCCGCAGGATGATACACCGGACGCACCGGATATTTCAGCCCCGGCCCCCTCGGCCGATGCGCCCGCGCAAGCGGAATCCGCGTCCGACATGGAACCGGATGCGTCGGCCGTTGAGCCGAATCAAAACGCAAATGAATCCACCGACCCCGCCCAATCGACCCCGGCCGAGAAACAGGCAGATGAACCCGGCTCCACGCCCGCGTCCGCTGCACCGGCGAGCAAAACGAGCGCCCCCGCGTCCCGGTCGCAAAATTCGGCCGGGCGTCCGGCACGGCCGGCAAAAAACAAGAAAAAATCCGGAAAAAAATCACGCGCCAAGCGCAAAGCTGCGCGGCGCGCGCAAAAGGCGGCGCAGGCTGCGCCCAAGCCGCTGCAAATTCATGCGTCGCCGCAGTTTTACGACCGGCCGGAGAACGAAATTGTGATTCCGGCCGCGGGCGAAACGGCCGCGCTGGTGCGCGGCGTTTACCGCAAAGCCGCAAAGCCCATTCGGCGGCGGCAAAAGCGTGCAGCATGGATGCAAAAAATGCAGAAAAGCGCGCGCCTGATCCGCCAGTGCGCGGCGGAATCGATTGCCGCCCGGCGTGCCCGACACTCCGGCGGCGTGTTCAAGCGGCTGCTTGCGGCGCTGACGCCCAGCGCCATTTTCAGCCGGGTGCAGGAGGAAGGCTGTCCCGACCGCCCCGGCACGCAGCACCGACGCAGCCTGCTGGTGCAGTCGGCGGTCACGGCCGGGCTGGCGCTGGCGCTGACAGCGCTCAGCGTGTGCACCATGCTCGCGCTTCCGGTGGTGCCTGCGGCGATCGCTCGGGCAGCATCGCCGCGCTGGTACGCTGCGATTCATGCCGCCGCGCTGCTGGCAGCCGCCGCACTGTGCCACCGCACGGTGCTGGGCGGCGTGCTCGCGCTGGTGCGCGGCAGTACATATGCCGGTGCCGACGGTCTGGTGGGGCTCACGGTGTTCGCGGCGCTGATTCAGAGCGCGGTAGCGGTGTTCCGCTGGCAGCCGGTGCAGGCGGGCGCGGTGTCGCTGTATGCCGCGATCGCGCTGTGGACGCTCAGCATCCACACGGCGGGCAAGCTGCTGTGGCACCGCCGCCTGCGCCTGATGCAGCACTGGTTCCGCACCGCGCAGGCCCCCGAAACCGTGCGTCTGCTCCGCGAGGACAGCGCATTGCAGCAGGAGGTGGATGCCTATCGCCCGAACCGGCTCACGGTGTTTGCCGAGCCGGGCTGCGATGTGGCGCGCTTCACGGCGGCCATGGAGGAGCCGGACGGCAGCCCGCAGCGCATTTTTCGCCTCACATTGCCCACGCTGGCCGCGGCGGTGATTTGCGGTGCGGCGGCCGGGTGGGCGGTCGGCTCGGTGGATGCGGCGCTTGCGGCGTTCACCGCTGCGCTTTGCGTGATCACACCGGCCACCGCCGCATGGTGCATGGGGCTTCCGCTGCTTCGGTTCACCCGGCAGCTGCTGCCGCAGGGGGCGGCCGTGGCTTCGTGGACGGCGGTGAACGTGTTCGGCGAAACCGGCTGCGCGCTTTTGTGCGATTCGTCGCTTTTCCCGGATCAAACGCTCCGGCTCGAGCAGGTGCGCGCCATGCAGAACGGGCGGGTGGATCTGTCGGTGGTCGAAGCGGCCGCCGTGCTGCGTCGGGCGGGCGGGCCGATGCGCGGCCTGTTTGACCGCATGATTCGCGGCGACGCGGGCGCACTGCCGCGTGCCGAGCAGGTGCAAACCGGCCCGGACGGCGGAATTACCGGCGTGGTCAACGGCCGCCGTGTGGTGATCGGCAACGGCGGCACACTGCGCGCCAACGGCATCGAACCGCCCTCGCGCGACTATGAGCGCATGAACTGCCCGCCGGATAAGCGGTTCGCCTATCTTGCGGTGGACGGCGTGCTCTCGGCCATGTTTGTGATGGATTACGGTGCGCGGCCGGATATTGCGGACGCCATGCAGGAATATGCCGAAAACGGCGGCGATACGGCGGTGCTGAGCGTGGATCCCAACATCACCGCGCCGTTTATTGCGCACTGCTTTGCACTGCCCGAGCCGAGCGTGCAGGTGATCGCAGCCGACGCCGCCCATTCGCCGGAACCGGAGCCGGTGGGGGATGCGTCGCTGATCGTGGCCGACGCGCGGGCCATGTTCCGGGCGCTCACCGCCTGCGTGCGCGCCAAGCCCGGATTTCAGCTGGCTTCGGCGCTTCAGCTGGCGGGCATGGTGTTCGGCTTGCTGCTGGTGCTCATCTTTTCGCTCACCGGCGCTGTGGTTCAGCTCCATACACCCGTGCTCATGTTGTTCAATTTGTTTTGGATCGCCGCGGTTATTTTCATTCCGTTTGTAAAAAAAGATTAAAACCCCGTCAATATCACCAAATCGTCCCACGCAAAATCGTGCCGTGGGACGATTTTTCTTTTTTTGCAGGAAAGCATTGCAAACAGATGCAAAACGCGATATAATTTAAGACAGAGGTATATGAAATCTATTTATTTCGACCACCTTCCGCCCGAAATATAAAATTTCACGGATTCGTGATTCGATCCGCTATGTTCCGGGCGATTCCGGCATTGCTGAAAGGAGCAATCAATTATGAAACAGTATGAAGCAAAAGACATCCGCAATATTGTCCTGACCGGGCACGCCAATTCCGGCAAGACTTCGCTGACCGAGGCGCTGCTGTTTCGCGCCGGAGCGACCGATCGCTTGGGCAAGATTGCCGACGGCACCACGGTTTGCGACTACGACCCGGAGGAAATCCGCCGCAAAACCACCGTGTCGCTCACCGTTGCCCCCATGGAATGGAAAAACCGGAAGTTTAATTTGATCGACGTGCCCGGTCTGTTCGATTTTGAGCAGGGGCTGCGCGAGGGAATGCGCGCCGCCGAAACGGCGCTGATCAATATTTCGGGCAAATCCGGCGTGAATGTGGGCACCGAAAAGGCGTTTGAGCTGGCAAGCGAACGCCAACTGGCGCGCTTCTTCTTTGTGAACAAGCTGGATTCCGACCATGCCGATTTCTACCGCGTGCTCACGCAGCTCAAAACCGAATTCGGCCCGGCGGTTTGCCCGCTGGTGGTGCCGTTTGTGCAGGATCACCGGGTGCAGTGCTATGTGGATATGCTCGAATACAAGGCTTATCGCTACGAAAACGGCAAGGCGATCGACGTGTCGATCCCGGACATGGGCGAACGGCTCGAAGGGCTGCGCACCGCCATTTATGAGGCGGTGGCCGAAACGAGCGAGGAAGCGTTTGAACAATATTTTTCGGGCGAGGCGTTCACGCCCGAGCAGCTGATCAACGGACTGAGCGCCGGTGTGCGCAACGGCACCATCTATCCGGTGTTCTGCGGCGCATCGCAAACCACCGACGGCGTGGATATGCTGCTCAAAGGGCTGGCGTGGCTCGCGCCGACCGCCGAAAAGGGTGCAGAGCTCACCGCATCGGGCGATGAACTGCCGGTGGACGCATCGGGCAAGGCGGCGGCCATGGTGTTTCACACCGTGTCGGATCCGTTTGTGGGCAAACTATCTTACATCAAGGTGATTTCCGGCCGGATCACGCCGGACACCACGCTGCTGAATCCGCGCACCGGCGCGCAGGAAAAGCCCGGCAAGCTGATCTTTTTGCGCGGCAAAAAGCAGGAGGACACCGACTGCATTCCGGCGGGCGACATTGGCGCCATTGCAAAGCTGCAGCGCACCGCCACCGGCGACACGCTCTGCGCGCCCGACGCGCCGGTGGAGCTGGAAACCATTGTGCCGGCGCACGCCACGCTCTGCATGGCCGTGCTGCCCCGCAGCAAGGGTGACGAGGAAAAAATCGCACAGGGCGTTGCGCGCATGATGGAAGAGGACCCGGTGCTTCGGCTCGAAAATAATCAGGAAACCCACCAGCTGCTGCTCTATGGATTGGGCGATCAGCATTTGGATGTGGTCGCAAGCCGGCTCAAATCCCGCTTTGGGGTGGATGTAACGCTCGAAAAGCCGCGCGTGGCCTATCGCGAGACCATTCGCAAAAAGGTGGCGGTGCAGGGGCGGCACAAAAAGCAGACCGGCGGCCACGGCCAATTTGGCGATGTGTGGATCGAATTTGAGCCGTGCAACTGCGACGGGCTTGAGTTTGGCGAACGCGTGGTGGGCGGCGCGGTGCCCAAGGGCTTTTTCCCGGCGGTGGAAAAAGGACTGCGCGACTGCATTGCGCACGGGCCGCTTGCCGGATATCCCGTGGTGGGTGTGCGCGCCACGCTCTACGACGGCTCCTATCACCCGGTGGATTCCTCCGAAATGTCGTTTAAAATGGCGGCCACGCTCGCCTATAAAGCCGGCATGCCGCAGGCAAACCCGGTGCTGCTCGAGCCAATCGGCACGCTTTTGGTGGAGGTACCGGACGCTAACATGGGCGATATCATCGGCGAGATCAACAAGCGCCGCGGCCGTGTGCTCGGCATGAATCCGACGCGCCGCGGCTATCAGCAGATCGAGGCCGAAGCGCCGGTGGCCGAAATGTCCGATTTCACCACCTTCCTGCGTCAGGCGGCGCAGGGCCGCGGCAGCTACACCTTCGATTTTGTGCGCTACGAGGAAGCGCCCCCGGCCGTGGTGCAAAAGGTCGTGGCCGAAGTGCGCAGCGGAGACGCCGCCGAAAGCTGAACCCCGCTTGAATCCCGTTTGTTTTTCGCGCCGCCGTCGCTGCCTTTGCGATGGCGGCGCTTTTGCATTGCCCGCCCAATGCCGTTTCTCCTGCGCAGAAATCCGTGTGGGGCACGGATGAAACCGTCCCGCGCGGCAAAGAATATGGATATATTTCAAAAATGAACGGTCAAACCGAACGGGCATTGGACCGGAAGAAGCGTGGAGGAAAAAACCATGGCGGTATGCAAAAAAGCAAAGTGGATCGCCCCGCTGGGCGGGCTGCTCGCAGGCGTGATCAACGGCCTGCTCGGGGCGGCGGGCGGATTGATCGTGGTGCCGGCGCTGCGCGCTTCCGGCACGGAGCCCACGCGGGCGCACGCCACCTCGGTGGCGATCGTTCTGCCGCTGTGCGTGGCCAGTGTGCTCGCCTATCGCGGCGCGGGCTTTTTTGCGTGGGCCGACGCGCTGCCGTATCTGCCCGGCGGCCTGCTCGGTGCGGGTGTGGGCGCATGGCTGCTGCCCAAGCTCCCGGCGAGCGTGCTGCGGCGTGTGTTTGGCGCGTTCATGCTGTGGGCGGCATTCCGCCTGCTGGTGCAGTGATCGCCGCGGCAATTGCCGGGTTCCTTTCCGGCATGATCGGCGCCATGGGGCTGGGCGGCGGCAGCGTGCTGATTCTTTATCTCACGCTGTGGGCCGGGCTGGAGCAATCGCAGGCGCAGGGGATCAATCTGGCGTTTTTTTTGCCGTGTGCCGCGGTGGCCGTTGCCCTGCATGCGCGCAAAAAGCAAATCGACTGGACGCAATGGCTGCGCATGGCCCCGCTGGGCGTGGTGGGTGCGATCGGCGGCGCGCTGCTCATCCGCGTGCTGGGCGGCGATGCGCTGCGCCGGGTGTTTGCGGCCTTTTTGCTGATCTACGGCACCGCCGAGCTGCTGCACGTTTCGCCGAAGCATCCGCGCGCATTTTCCCGCCGCAAGCCGCATACCTATGAGGTGGAATCTGCGGAAAGAGGGAATGCGCCATCCGACAGCAAACACGAAAAAAAGCGGCCGTTCTTTGTGCGGCGGCGCTGATCGCGCTCAGCGCCGGGTTCGCTTCGCGCTATAACCGCGTGGTGTGGACGGCGGCGCCCGCCGCGGCCGAAACACCTGCGGACACCAAACCCATTCAATGGGTGGATTTTGATATTCCGTGCGGTGCCCTGCAGCGCGCCATGGACTACGACGTGACGTCCCACGGCAGCGAATGCGAGCTGCATTGGGTGGAGCTGTTGAGCGTGCTCGGCGCGCGCTACGGCGGCGATTTTTCCCGCTACCGTGCCGCCGATCTGGACCGGATCGTGCAGCGCCGCCGCGCCGGTGAAACCATGGCGCAGATTGCCGAGGGGCTGCGCTATTACGATTATTACACCCGGGCCTACGGCGCGGTGCTCGGCGGCTTTTTGGGTGAATACGAAATTCAGACGCCGCAGGAGGACGGTTCGCTGCAATGGACGCGGCAATATGGGCTGAAGGTGTATTCGCCCATTGCGCGCGGCTATTATTATGACCACTACGACGATTTTTGTGCCGACCGCTCCTACGGCTACGCGCGCAAGCATTTTGGCCACGATCTGATGTGTTCCATCGGCACGCCGATCGTGGCCGTGGAATCCGGTGTGGTCGAAGAACTCGGCTGGAATCAGTACGGCGGCTGGCGCGTGGGCATCCGCAGCTTCGACGGGCAGCGCTACTACTATTATGCTCACATGCGCCAAAACCGCCCCTATCACCCCAACATGGCGGTGGGTGCCGCAGTGAAGGCGGGCGATGTGATCGGCTATGTAGGCCGCACCGGTTACAGCACGGTGGAAAACACCAACAACATCACGGCCAACCATTTGCACTGGGGTGTGCAG
>CAKUME010000026.1 GCA_934667575.1 uncultured Eubacteriales bacterium
GTGCTGCATCAGTGCGCCTATTATGAATGGGACGCCGCGTCCGCCGTTCGCATGACCGAGCTGGCGGCCCAGCTGGTGTCGCACGTGCCGGTGCTTTGCTTCGACTGCCGCTGCGACGCATCCGCCGTGCGTGCGCTTCAGGCATATTTAGAGGAGGAGAAAAATGGAATATAACAGCGTGGAGCCGCGGCTTTCGGCCTATCTGCATGCACGTGCCTGCAAAAACGGTACGCCGCTTGCGGGTAATTTTGAACTGACGCCCCGTTGCAACTTCAACTGCAAAATGTGCTATGTTCATCTCACGGAAGCGGAGCAGCGGCGCCGCGGCGCAGAGCTGACTGCGGACGAATGGCTCGCCATTGCCGAACAGGCGCGGGCGCGGGGCATGCTGTTTTTGCTGCTGACCGGCGGCGAACCGCTTATTCGGCCGGACTTTCGCTATCTGCTGACGGAGCTCAAAAAAATGGGTCTGCTCGTGTCAGTGAACACCAACGGTTCGTTGATTGACGCGGATTGGCTGGACTTTTTCCGCCGTGAACCGCCGTTTCGGTTTAATATTACGCTCTACGGTGCAAGCAATGATGCCTATGAGCGGCTGTGCGGCCGCCCCATGTTTGACCGCGTGTGTGCCAACATTCGCGCACTCAAAGCGTTGGGCGTTGGCGTGAAAATGAATGTTTCGCTCACGCCGGACAATGCAGCCGCAATGGCACAAATCTATGCCATTGCGGAGGAACTCGGCACGCCGATGCAGCTTGCCACTTATATGTTTCCGCCGATTCGCCGCAGCGCGGATTCGGTTGGCCGCAACAATGACCGCTTTTCGGCGAGCGAGGCGGCGCGGTACGCGGTGCAATGGGATCGCCTGCGGTTCTCGGATGAGCAGTTCCGCGCCCGCGCCGCAGCGATGGAAGCCGGACTGAGGTTGCCTGCTGCCGACGAAGCCTGCGAGGGCGCGCCGGGCGAAGGAATTTCGTGCCGTGCCGGACGCAGTGCATTTTGGATCAACTGGCGCGGCGACATGACGCCCTGCGGCATGATGACGGAACCGCGCTGCTCGGTGCGCGAGCTGGGATTTGATCGGGCGTGGGATGCCACCCGCGCGGCCACGGAGGCCATCCGGCTGCCCGCAGAATGCGCGAGATGCCGGTACGCCGCTGCGTGTCACGCATGCGCGGCAATGTGCGTGACCGAAACGGGGCGCTTTGATGCGCGCCCGGACTATGTGTGCGCGATGACCCGGGAAACCGTTCGCCGAACGATCGAAGCGGCGGCAGAATAAATGCTTTGTGCGCGTCCGAAAATGCCGCAGGCGAACGCAGCGGCGCACTTCCATGAGATAAATGAAAGGAGCACAATTCATGACTATCCGCAAACAACTGGTCAAACGCGAAATTGCCGGGGATGTAATTTTGGTACCGGTGGGCGATGCATCACTGACGCTCCAGGGCCTGCTCACGCTCAACGAGACGGGCGAGCTGCTTTGGGACACGCTGCCGAACGCGGCCGACGAAGCTGCGTTGGTGCGCGCACTTACGGAGGCATACGAGGTGGACGAGGCAACGGCGCAGGCCGACGTGCGCGCGTTTATGGCGCGGCTGCGTGAGCTGGAAATTCTTTGAATCGTCGTACCCGTTCAAAAAAAGAAATAAAAGTCGCGCCCCAGTGCAGTGTTTTGGTTGCATTGGGGCGCGATTGCATGATGCGCATCGCTGTGCGGTTCAATCTCAAGCGGCCCGCGCCGGAGCGGAATTCGATGCGGGTCAGCGAACGGCCATCCGTCCGTTTATTTGTTTCAGAAATTCATCTGCTTCGTTTCTGGCTTGGAATACATGGATATCTTTATATGAATATTTATCCAGCAAATCCATCACCTTAGGCTGGCTTTGAACGCGATAGTTTTTGATCAACGCTACAAACTCCGCGTCCGGTTCCGCTTCGATCCATGGCATATCATCGCGCGCTTTTCCGCGCCTTTCCGCAACGTCGCGCAGGCAAATATCGAACGGATAATCCAAGAAAAAAACAGTGTCGCACACCTGCAATCTAAATTCCATGGTGGAACCGTAATTGCCATCGATGATCCATTCGTTCTGTTGAATGGCATTTCGCAGGCGCTCCCGAAAAATCGATGGGTCAACCGTGGTTCGATCCGGGTTCCAATACATCATATCTAAGTAAAAGAGCGGAATGCCGGTTTGCCTGTGCAGCGCCCGCGAAAATGTGCTTTTCCCGCTTCCCGGACAGCCGATCACAATGATTTTTTTCATATTGTTCGTACCTTCAAATCCCAATTCATCGCATCCATATGATATCATGCGCCCCCAAACGGTGCAAGAAAGAAACGAAAAAAGCCCGCCGTGATTCGATTAAAATCGCGGTGGACTCATCAAAGATCGCCTGAGCAGTTTGGCGTGTTCCATGGAGCCTGCGTGCAAAAATTCGCATCATCCGCGGCGTGAATGCCGCTGCGCCTTTTTTCGCGGCCGCTCGGTTGGCTATTGCTGAGTGAAATTTTTGGCCTGCTCCATCCAGTATGCACGAATTCTTTCGATCATTTCCATGCAGTCCTTTTGAGCGGCAGCAGTCTGGTATTTTTTCATATCACTGAACGTGTGACCGCAAGGCGTAAGATTATCCCCCTCGTAACCACCGCTGACACCGAGCAGCCATGGGCTCAGCAAACCCGCTTTGAATTTGAAAATATAATAATGCATTTCATGGAACTCAAAGTCGCCCGCGCATTCAATTTTGCTTGGCTTTTTCCCCAGTTCGTGCGGGTCCGCCAACCATTCCACCATATCCTTTTGCGCAGCATCTTGTTGTTTTTGATTCATCGCTTTTTCCTCATGCAGATTCCGTTTTGTTTCCAATTGATTCTATCATTCAAAAAGCATGGAACAAGAAATCACATAGAAAAATCCACCGCAATTCAATCGAAATTACGGTGGATTGTTTTGGTGGAGACGAAGAGGATCGAACTCTCGACCTTACGGATGCGAACCGTACGCTCTCCCAGCTGAGCTACGCCCCCAAATCGAAACGGCCACTTTGCGGCTATCGAACGATTGATATTATAACACATGAATTTGAAAAATGCAAGTGTTTTTGCGGAATTTTTTTATTTTTTCGGTTCACGGCGAACGCAGATGCCCCACCGGCCGTGCATTCAAACGTCCATGTGCGGCCGCGGCGGCTCGCCCGAAGATGCGCATGGCACAGTAAAACATAACGCACCTCATTTTCGCTGCCGCACCGATTATTTCAAAAAAATTCCCGTGCATGATGCACGGGAATCGGCCCATTCTGCCGGACGGCCCGAATGGGCCTTACAGCTTTGCCTGAATGTCCGCCGGGCAGAGGGCGCGAAGCGCGCGGCCGGTTTGTGCGGCCAGCGCGGCCGCCGCGCCGCACGCTTCCCCGATTGCCAAGCAAATGGGCATGGCGCGAAAGCTCGAATGCGCCATGTGCGTGCCGGAAATGTTCCGCCCGGAGAGCAGCAGCCCGTCGAGTGTTTGGGGTACCAGGCAGCCGTAGGGAATGGTGTAGCCGTTTTGCTGCGGGAATTTGGCTTGCACGCCCGTGGGATCCAAGCTGGCGCCGGTCAGGTTGTGTACGTCAAAGTTGAAATGTGCGCCGCGCACCACCCAATCCGGAAACCGACGTGCGGCCAGAATGTCTTGCTCCGTGAGCTGCTGCACGCCAACAAAATGTCGCGTTTCGCGCACCCCGATCAACGATGCCGCCCCGATCACATAGCACTGCTCATAGCCGGGCACATATTCGCGCAAAAAGCGCACGATCGGCGCCATCTGGCTGCGGCATACCTGAGCCGCGCGCGTGAGATCCTCGGCGCGTGTGCCGTCCACGGCAATGCAGTTGGTCATGTTGCAGGTCACCACGCCCGGCAGTGTGGAGCGGTAGAGCAGCACATGCCCGGCCGGCGCGGGCAGCAGCTGCCGGGCAAGCGCCTGCAGCTCGCCCCGCGGCGTTTCTACCGTTGTTTCGAACGAACCGGGAAACACGGCGCGCGATTCATCCACGCCGCCCACCTTGAACATCAGCGTGGCGGGCTGCATTTTGCCGTCGGCTTCGCGGCCTTTCCAATAGGCCGCACCCGCGTCGGCAGCCACGTCGCCGTCGCCGGTGCAGTCCACCACCACCGGCGCCAAAAAGGCGCGCCGACCGCTTTTGCTTTGTGTGACCACGCCTGTGACAGCGCCGTTTTCTACAATGGCGCCGCACACCAAGGTATAGAGCAGCAGCGTCACATTTGCTTCGTCCAGCAGCTCCAAATAAGTGTTCTGCAGCTGTTCCGGGTCGATGACAACGGTACGCGCATTGGGGTGGAACACATTTTTCGCCGCGGCGCGATCGAGCACCTCGCGATAGAGGCGACTATCCACCGTGCCGGTAAAGTGGCTCATCATCCCGCTGGTCGAAATGCCGCCCACGCCCCCGGCGCTTTCAATCAGCAGCACCTGCGCGCCGCCGCGGGCGGCCATCAGCGCCGCGCCGATGCCGCTCGGCCCCGATCCCGCCACGATGACGTCATAGCGCCCGGCCACCGGAACGGCCGGTTCGTTTTTGTATTTCACGGTTTCCATTTGCATGATCCTCCCTGCTGCCTGCGGTCGGCCGCATTTTTCGGTTGACGGCAGGCGATTGATTGATTATAATTATAATCAATAAAAACAAAGGATTCCATGGGTGATCCGGGAAGAAAAGTGTGGAAACGTGCAAACGGAGGGAAACATATGCGCATTCAGCCGGACGACATTGTGCGCTATTTGGACGCGCTGATGGCCGAACGAAATTGGTATATCTCGCTGCATGGCGCCATGACCTACACGCCGCCGCTGGCGCGCTATAATTTTCATCTGAATCCGTTTTGCTGCTATGTGAAAACCGAATGCGGCTGCTGGCCGGAGTGCATTCGGCGGCAGGATAAGGTGCTGGCGCGCTGCCGCGGCGGCGCATTTTGCGGCGCATGCTTTGCGGGCGTGGCGGAATGGGTGTATCCGGTGATGCAGGACGGCGAACCGGTGGGCTTTGTGTCGGTCAGCGGCTACTGCGGGCTGAACACCGCCGCGGAGGAGGCCAAGCTGCACCATTTTGCCGCCCGGCATCGGCTGGACGGCAGCGCGCTGGCCCGACTGCGTGCGGAATGCCTGTCGGCGGAGATCCCGTCCCGCGCCGAGGTGGACGTTTGGCTCCGCCCGCTGGTGCTGATGCTCGAGCAGCTCATCGCGCAGCGCCTGCCGCCCGCGCCCGGCGATATCCGCACTGAGCTGCTGCGTTATGTGACCCAAAATTTCACCCGCAAGCTCACCGCAGAAAGCGTGGGCGCCCATTTTCATTACAGTGCATCCACGGTGCACCATCTGTTCAAAAAAGAATTTGGCCGCAGCATTCCCGCGTTTGTCACCGAGCTGCGCATGGATCAGGCACAATGGCTGCTGCGCAACACCGCCTACCCGGTGGGCACCGTGGCGGCGCTGCTGGGGTATTGCGATGCAAACTACTTTTCGGGCGTGTTCAAGCATCGGTTTGGCCTGCCGCCGGGGCAGTTTCGCCGCAGCGCAGAAAACGGCAAGACGGCCGGTGTGCCGAAACGGAACGAATAACGCGCGACGCGGCCGCTTATGCTTTTTGTGCCGCGGGCGGCATCCATGCGCCGTGCCCGGGGCAGTAGAAGTATTGTTCCGGCGGCAGCAGCGATGTGAGCGCAAGCCGCTCCGCCGTGGCGCGCGCCGAATCCAAGTTTACGCTGGTCATCAGATAGGGGGCGAGCGCATTGAACGCGGCCTGCTCCTTGGAAAAGCCCCGGATGTTCACCACAATGTCGCCGCTGAACACCACGCCGTCGGCGTCGTCCACCAGCACGATTTCCCCCTTCATGTGGCCGCCGCTGCCCTCGAGCACGCGCAGCGTGATTCCTTCAAATTCCAACCGGCCGAGCGGAGCAATGGGCGCATCGGTGTGCGGCTGCGTGCGCGGAATGCAGTGCAGTGTGCACAGCTGCGGCGGCGTGAAGCCCGAAAGCAGTTTGCTGATGCGGCAATAGGGGGCGTGCAGCACGTTTTGTTCGCGAAAATCCGGCCGGCCGGCTGCCTCGAGCGCAAAGTTTTCCGCGCCCTGCTCGCTTGTGTACACCGTGTGAAACAAATCGAGCAGCCCGCAGTGGTCGATGTCCGGATGGGTGAGCACAATGGCGCGCGGCATTTGATCAAAATGAGGGAACAGCGACCGAAAAATCGCCGTCATTTCTGCTTTGTAGCACGCAAATCCGCAGTCGATGAACAGCAGCCGGCCGTTCTTTTCCAATATATAAGTGTTGCTGCCGCAGGGCGGCGCGATCATGTGCAACACGGCGCCGCTTGGCAGCGCCGTGCGCTGAATTTTTGCGCCGAACGCGCTGCCGTGGAATCCGTGCAGCATGGTCGCAAACTGTTCGATGGTGGAAAATGTTTTGTATGGCAGCTCATTGCGTTCGTCCAGATGCTGCATCAGCCGGTTGGAGTCGGCGATCAGCGCGCGCACGGCATCGCTGCCCAGCCCCAGCAGCGACGCCACCCGGTGCGCAAACGACAGGTAAAACACCGTGTTGTCGAGCAGCTTTTGGCTTTTTTCGTAGTTCACGATCCGCAGGGTACATTGCTGCGCCGCTTCCTCCAAAAACTGCTTCATGCGGTCGGAATCTGCTGCAAAAATACCCGCTTTCAGGTGCAGCTGCGCGGCGCCGTCCGCTTCGTCGGCGTTCAGATAGGTAATGTTGAATGCGTAGCGATCGATCAGCTCCAGCACCGGCAGCATGGCGCCCGGCGTGTTGGGCAGCGTGAATTCGATCAGCATCACCTGCCCCGGCACGCGGTCGTGCATCAGGTCGCCCATCGCGCCGAGCTGCGCCGCAATGGCATCCAGCTGCGCGGCGCTGCCCGACGCTTCGATGAACAGCACATGCAGATCCACCGCCTTGTTGTAGCTCACCCGCGTGACCGATGCGCCCGCATCGGCGATCACCCGGCTGGCCTTTAAAAATGCGCCTGCCTTGTCCGGCAGCTGCATGATAAACGTCTTTTTCATTGGATTGTTCCCTTCCGATTGATGACGAAGAATTGTAAAATTATTTTGTGTATCGTAGACACCGGCGCACAAATCGCTTATACTTATAGATACAATACAATCATAATCCATTTGTGCCCGAAGCGCAAGAGGACGGTGCAGATTTTTGATTTTTTTACGAATGCGGGAGGAACAGGTATGAAATTTACCAAAGGCTACTGGATGAATCAACCGGGTGTGACGAACGCCGATGCTGCATGCCGAGGCGCAAAATGACGGCGGCCACGTAACGCTGCGGTTCACCGGCCGAACCAACGGGCTTTGCGTGCTGCTGCGCAATGTGCATGCGGTATCGGATCTGCACGGCGCAACGGCTGCGCCGGATCCGCTCGGCACGCGGCTCACGGTGAACGACGTGCAGACGCCGGTCACGTTTACGATGCAGGCATAAAACAACAATGCAATGGATTCAGAAGAGGAGCAGAAGATGAAAAAGAACGAACGTCAAAAGATTATTCGAGAGCTGCTGCATGGCGCCGATCGCGAATTTACCGACGAGGAGCTGATCCGCGAGCTGGTGTCCACCGAGGTGACGCAGAATGCCGAAAAAAGCGAAAAAACGTCGTTCGGCGCGCGCGCATCCGACGCGGTCGCGCGCTTTGCGGGCAGCTGGGCGTTTATTTTCAGCTTTGTGGCGGTAATGGTGATCTGGATGGTGCTGAACGTGCTGATGGGCATGCGCGCATTCGATGCCTATCCGTTCATTTTGCTGAATTTGGTGCTGTCGTGCATTGCGGCCGTGCAGGCGCCGCTGATCATGATGAGCCAAAACCGCCAGGAGGCCAAGGATCGCGCCCGCGCCGAAAACGACTACAAAGTGAATCTGAAAAGCGAACTGATCATCGACGATATTCACCGCAAACTCGAGCAGGTGCTCGAAAATCAGCGCCGCATGGAGCGGCGGCTGGCACAACTGGAGCAGCAAAATGCCGCCGGCACCGCCCCCGGCGCGGCGCCGGAAAAGGCCGGGGAGAAGGTTTTTTCTGATATGAATTGACAATCTGCGCATAGGCTGATATAATATAACTGGTTTACTGTGCGGTGCAACACGAACAAAAAAGCGAGCGGGCTTTTGCGGAGCCCGCCGGGAAAGTGAGCGAAACATCATGAAAGGCATTATTCTGGCGGGCGGCTCCGGCACGCGGCTCTATCCGCTGACGCGCGTCACCTCCAAGCAACTGCTGCCCATCTACGACAAGCCGATGATCTATTATCCCATGGCGGTGCTGATGAATGCGGGCATTCGCGATATTTTGATCATCTCCACGCCGCAGGACACGCCGCGCTTTAAAGATTTGCTGGGCGACGGCAGTCAATTCGGCCTGCACTTGACCTATACCGTGCAGCCGTCGCCGGACGGGCTGGCGCAGGCGTTCATTCTGGGCGCGGATTTTATCGGCGATGAGCCGGTGGCCATGGTGCTGGGCGACAACATTTTTGCGGGCCATGGGCTCAAAAAGCGTCTGACCGCCGCGGTGGAAAATGCCGAACACGGCCGGGGCGCCACGGTGTTCGGTTATTATGTGGACGACCCCGAGCGCTTCGGCATTGTGGAATTCGATCAGAACGGCAAGGCGGTTTCGATCGAAGAAAAACCGGCGCACCCCAAGAGCAACTACTGCGTGACCGGCCTGTATTTTTATGACAACCACGTAGTGCGCTATGCGCAGTCGCTCAAGCCGTCCGCACGGGGGGAGCTTGAGATCACCGACCTCAACCGCATTTATCTGGAGCAGGGGCGGCTGAACGTGGAGCTGCTGGGGCAGGGCTTTACCTGGCTCGATACCGGCACGCATGAATCGCTGGTGGACGCCACCAACTTTGTGAAAACGATCGAAACGCATCAGCACCGCAAAATTGCCTGCCTGGAGGAGATCGCCTATCTCAACGGCTGGATCACGCGCGACGACGTGCTGGCGGCATATGAGGTGCTCAAAAAAAATCAGTACGGCCAATACCTCAAGGACGTGCTGGACGGCAAATATATCGATGCATTGCGCTGAGGAGGAAATCGCATGACCATTATCGTGACCGGCGGCGCCGGATTTATTGGAAGCAACTTTATTTTTCATATGCTCAAGGCACATCCGGACTATCGGAT
>CAKUME010000027.1 GCA_934667575.1 uncultured Eubacteriales bacterium
CAGCCGGACCGGTCGGAAACGCCGTCCGCTTCCTCCGGCGAACCGGCGCATGAACCGGGCGGCACGGGCGGCGAATCCGATCCCACGGCCCCCGGCGACGACCCGGCGTTTTCCGGCGACCAAACCGACGAACAGTATTTTACCACCTCGCTCCGCGACGGCGAAACCGTGCCGAGCCGCTCCCTTTCGTTCACCATTACGCATCTGCAAAAGCAGCTCACGGTGCTGTCGGAATCGGTTTGGGTCAACGGCACGGCGCAGCCTCAGTTTGGCGGCCGGGTGCTGCTCAACGCGGGCAAAAATCTCGTTCGAGTGGCGGCAAAATACCGCGCGCCCGACGGCAAAACCATCACTGCATTTCGCGATTATATCATTTATGTCGGCGACGAGGCCGATGCGCTCACGCTCCGCACCTCACTCATCGACTGTACCGTGCACGAATCGTCGATCGATTTTACGGCGTCGGTACAAGGCGGAAGCAGCCGCGCGCGGCTCACGGTGGTGGCCAACGGCGTCACGCTCACCGGCAGCGGCAGCTACACGGCCCCGCTGCAAATCGGGGACAATGTGATCCGGCTCAAGGCCACCGACCGGCGCGACGGCAAACCGGTGACGGTGGATCGGCTGTTTTATGTGAAATACGTTCCGCTCGCCGACGCGCACACCGCGCCCGTGCTAAAAGACATCAATGTATCCGACGGAATGAGCGTCACGGGCAGCGAATTCACGCTGAACGTGAATCCCGCAGACTATTTGGGCAACCGCATTTATGCAAACGGCATCACCGTGCAGCTCAACGGCCTAACCTATGACGCCCGCTGGACATCGGAATTCACCAGCTATCTGCTTTGGTTCAACGACGGTGAAAACCGGCTCTGCGTGCGCATCACCGACAGCGACGGCCGTTTTACCGACTATTCCTACACCGTTTATTGCCGCATTCCGCAAGCAGGTGAGTCGCTCGGCACGCTGACCTTCTGCATGGACGCCAACGTGCTGGGGCTGGGGTACCTCATTCCCCCGCAGAAGGTGGAAATTCGCCAAGGGGAAAGCGGCGCCGATCTGCTGTGCCGCGTGCTGCACGACAACGGATTCGATTTTTCGAATTCCGGCACCACCGCGTCCGGCTTTTATCTGGCGCGTGTATACAAAGCGGGCGTGGCGGCCAACGTGTCCATTCCCACGGATCTGGTGGAGGAAATTAACGCCGACGGGCTGGAGTGGAAGGCCGCACGCGACCCCGACAGCTTAGGCGAATTTGATTACTGCCAGGGTTCGGGCTGGATGTATTGCATCAACGAAAGCTATGTGGGCTTTGGCACGTCCGACGCGGTGTTCCGCGACAATGATTTTGTGCGTGTGCGCTTTACGTTGGCCTATGGGAAGGATATTGGCGGCTGCGTGGGCACCGGCGGAGGAAATGAAAATTATGCAAAAACATGGTAACGCAACATTGTATCGCGGGCGGTTCCGCCGCGCCGCCGCGCTGCTGCTCGGCCTGCTTCTGCTCTGCGCCGCCGTGCCGTGCGCATGGGCGGAGCCCGATTCCGGCAGCACGCTGCAATCCGCCATGCAGGACATCATCGATTGGAAAAAGCGCGAGTTTCACACATCCGGCGCGCTGCTTGATTCCGATTTTTCGGCGGGCGCAGGCAGCTCCGCCGCCGACTGGTTTGTGATCGCGCTGGCGCGCACCGGCGTGGCCGACGATTACGACTCCTACCTTGCATTGCTGCAGGCGAACGTGACGCAGCGGTACCGCACGCCGGAAAAGCTCGATGCGCAAAAGGCGACCGAGTGGCATCGCATTGCGTTCGTTGTGTGCGCGGCGGGCGGCGACCCCACGCAATTTGGCACGGATGCGGCCGGGCAGCCGATTTCGCTGCTTGCCGACGGCGTTTATGACCGCGATCGCACCGCGCCGCTCGGCGCGCAGGGCGTGAACGCATATATTTGGGCGCTGATTGCGCTGGATGCGGCAAACGCGGAGATACCCGGCGGGGCTTCCGCCACCCGCGAAACGATCATCGACGCCATTTTGGCGGCGCAGCTGTCCTCCGGCGGTTTCACGCTCGACGGCAAAAACCCCGACATCGACGTTACCGCAATGGCGCTGCAGGCGTTTCGCACCTACCAGTCCATGCCCCGCGTGGCCGCCGCCACCGCCCGCGCGCTCGATTATCTTTCGCAGCAGCAAAACCCGGACGGCGGTTTCACGGCCTGGGGCCAGCCGAATGCGGAAAGCACCGCGCAGGTCATCCTGGCGCTCTGTGCGCTCAACATTGACCCCGGCACCGATGCGCGATTCATCGAAAACGGCCGCAGCGCGCTCGACGGGCTGATGTGCTACCGCACCGGCGCAGGCGGCTTTGCGCACACCGTGGAATCCGCCGCCACACCGAACGATGTGGCCAGCGAACAGGCGCTCTGCGCGCTCTGCGCGGTCTATCGCCTGCGCGCCGGGCTGCCCGCGTTTTATGATTTTTCGGACGCACGCGTGAATATCTTTGACGGGAGCACCGCCGCCGGCACGCATTTTTCGGAAAGCGATTTGGCCGAATATCGCGCGCTGCCGGAGCCGCTCACAGGGGCGGAGGCAAGCACCGTGCGCCGCCTGTGGGCCAAGCTCAGCCGCGCCGATAATCAGGCGGACTATGCGGATGTGCTGAACGCGCTGACCGCAAAAAAAACGGAGCTGGACCGGCTCGACAATCAAGTGGCGCGCATCAACGCCGACATTGCGGAGTATTTATATCCGCTCGACCGTGTGACTGCCGCCGATCAACCGCGCATTCGTGCGCTGCTTCGCGAGATTGATGTGCTTTCGGACTACGATCAGGCGCGCATTCCCGCGCGGGACGAGCTGCGCAGCGCGCAGGCTCGGCTTGCCGCGCGCACACGCGCACAGTGGATTTTTGCCGGGGTCGCCGGGACACTCGCGGTGTTGCTGCTCATTGCCGCACTGCGTTTTCGCAAAAAGCGGCGCATGAAAAAACAGGAACAAAGCAGCGAGTGGTAAACGGCTGCACACGGTAAACGATCATACGAGGAACGGTGATTTCATGAACACGGAACAAAATCCCATTTTGCGCGAGGTGCGCAAGGCCATCGTCGGCAAAGACGATGTGCTGCAAAAGGTGTTGGCCGCCATGCTTGCCGGGGGGCATGTGCTGCTCGACGACGTGCCCGGCGTGGGCAAAACGACGCTTGCGCTGGCGTTTTCGCGCGCGCTGGGGCTCGACTATCGCCGCATCCAGTTCACGTCCGACACCACGCCGTCCGACGTAACCGGTTTTTCACTGTTTGACCCGGAGCAACGCACGTTTCGCTATCAGCCCGGGCCGGTCATGACGCAGCTGCTGCTTGCCGACGAAATCAATCGCACCTCAAGCAAAACGCAGGCCGCGCTGCTCGAGGTGATGGAAGAGCGCCGCGTGACGGTAGACGGCACCACCCACGCGCTGCCGGAGCCGTTTTTGGTGCTCGCCACGCAGAACCCGGTGGGCAGCGCCGGCACGCAGCTGCTGCCGCCCTCGCAGCTCGATCGGTTCATGGTTCGGCTATCGATGGGATATCCCGATCTTGCCAGCCAGGTGGCCATTCTGCGCGACCGCTATGTGCAAAATCCGCTCGACCGCGTGGAGCCGGTGTGCGATGCGGCGGCGTTTTGCGCCATGCAGCGCGCCGCGGCGGCCGTGCACACGGCCGATGCCGTTTATGAATACATTGCCCGGCTGGCCGAAGCGACCCGCATGCGCGAATTGATCGAATTGGGGCTCAGCCCGCGCGGCGCGCTCGCGCTTTGCCGGTTTGCGCAGGCCACCGCCTATTTGCGCGGCCGCAGCTATGTGATTCCGCCGGATGTGGCCGACGCGTTTGTCCCCGTGGCGGCGCACCGGCTGGTGCTCACCCGCGCGGCGCGCATTGCGGGCACCTCCGCCGAGGCCGAGGCGGCGGCCGTGCTCCACGATACACCCATGCCGCCCATTGCCGCGGCGGAGCCGACAAACGTATGATCGGCGCATGGATGGTCTGGGGCGCGGTTATACTCGTGGGCACGGCGCTCCGATGGTTTGGCTCCGCGGCGCTTGGCGCAGCCGTTCAAATTGCCGCGCTGGTTGTGCCGCTTGCATCGGCGGTGCTGCATTTTGCGGATCCGCCGCGCATAAGCGGCGCATTTTGCTCTCCCAAAACGGCTGCACCCGGCGCGGAATGGGCCGCAGTGCTTACGCTGCACGGCCGCCTGCGGTTTTACCGCTGCATTCGCGTCACGGTGCGGCTGCAAAACGCGCTCACCGGCGAAACGCTGGAGCAAACCGCGCGCGCGGCGTGGGAAGGCGGCCGCACCGCAGCGGTGCAGGTGCGGTGCCGTGCGCGCGATTGCGGCGCGCTGACGCTCACGGCGCCGTGCATCCGGCTGTATGATGCGTTCGGACTTTTTTTTCGAACCGTTTCATTGCCTGCGCGCGGCCAAACCGTCGTGCTGCCCGTTTTGCAGCCGCTCACCGTTACGTTTCGCTCCGCAGCGGGCCGCTCGCCCGATGCAGCGCCTGCGCCCGACGCGCGGCCCGGGCCCGATTTGAGCGAGCCCTATGCTTTGCGCGCCTATCAGCCCGGCGACAGTCTGCACAGCATCCAGTGGAAGCTCTCGCAAAAGCACGGTGCGCTGATCGTTCGGCAGGGCACGCAGCCTGTGAACCACGCGCTGCGGCTGGTGCCGTTCGCGGGCGAATGCACGCAGCCGCAGGCGCTGGCCGCCATGGCTGCGCTCACTGCGTCGCTCAGCGCTGCGCTGTGCGACTTGCAGCTGCCCCATGCGCTCGTGCTCGATGATTTGTATCCCATTGACCGCGACGACGATCTGGCCGCGGTGCTGCCCAAGCTGCTCACGCGCTGCACGCCGAACATTCCCGACGACGACGGCGCACGCACGGTGTTCATCGCAGCGGCGCCGCCTGCACCCCACGAATTGCCCATCGGCGCTGCCGTGCTGCTGCCCGATGGCGGCAATGCACCGCGTGAAATCGAAATTTGACCCGAAAGGAGCCTGCCCATGACACCCCGCCACTCCGGATTGCGGCTTTCCGTTTGCCCGCCGCACACGAACACCGCGCCTGACGCATGCTGGGACGGCGCGCTGGCTGCGCTTGCGCTGTGCGGCCTGCTGTTTCAGCTGCGCGCGCTCGCCGGGCTTTCGGTCGGCCGGTGGGCCATTGCGGCCGCCGGACTGCTCGCGCTGATTTCGGCGGGACTGGCCGCTTTTCTGCGCACCGCGCGGCTGCGCTGGGTTCCGTGTGCGGCGGGCATTGCGGGACTGCTGCCGTTTGGTGTGCTTTCGGGCGGCGTGGCGCTCTATAACGGCGTGCTGGACGGCTTTGGCATCGCGTTTGGGCGCATGATGCCGCTGCGCGCGGACGCCGCGGCGGAAAAAGCGCCGATGTTTTTGCTGTGGGTGGGCGCGCTGCTCGTGCTGCCGCTGCTGTCCGCATTTCGGGCTCACCGTCCCCTGCTGCCTGCGTTCGCATTTGGCATCGTACTTACAGCCGCCTGCGTGGTCGATCGCGGTTCCGCAGCGGGCACACTGCTTTGGCTGCTCGCGCTGATTTCGGGCGCGCTCCGGCGGCTCGAAACCGGATGCCCCGCAGATGCTGCGCCTGTTTCCGCAAATGCCGACGCCGGTGTGGAAAAACCGGCGCATTCCTTTCGGTTTCGTGCGGCGGCGCTGGCGCTTGCCGCGTGCTGCATCGGCGGCGCGGCGCAGCTGCCGGCAGCCGACCGCCGCACCGATGCGGAGCAGGCGCTGCACACGCTGCGCTACGGAGCCGACGGCGTGCTCCCCGAAGGCGATTTGCGCCGCGCCGGGTCGTTTGCGCCGTCGGACGCGACCGCGCTCGAGGTCGTGATGAGCGCCCCCCAGTCCTGCTGGCTGCGCGGCTTTGTGGGCGAAACCTACACCGGATCCGGCTGGGCCGCGGCCGAACCTACCGCAAATTACGCCTACGCCGGGCTTTTTTACTGGCTGCATCAAAGCGGCTTCTATGGGCAAACCCAGCTTGCGCAGCTGGCGGCGCTGTTCGGCGAAACCGACGTGCGCACGGTGCGCATCCGCACGGTGGGCGCGTCGCGCGCATATGCATACGCGCCGTATGAGCTTTATTCCGCCGATGCATCGCTGCTGCCTGCCGGCGGAATCGGCGATTGTGCGGCGGCCGCGTCCGGGCTGTGCGGCGCCGCACTCATTCGCTATGAAATTCTGCCGAATCAGGTCAAGCGCTACCCCGAGCTTGCGGCGGCGCTGAACGGCGCAGAACAGCAAAATGCCCCCGATGCGGCGAATTATCTCAATGCGGAGGCGCATTATAACGAATATGTCTACGCCACCGACTGCGCGCTGCCGGATTCCGCGCGCACGATCCTGCGCGATCTGCTCGGCGAGTGGGAATCCGAGGGCCCGCATCTGGATACCGGCGCGGCCAAACAGCGCATTCTCTCGTATCTCACCCAAAGCTGCGTTTACGATACCGCCGCGCAGACCGTTGGCAGCGATGCGCTCACGTCGTTTCTCGTACAGAACCGGCGCGGCTGGAGCGTGCATTTTGCCACCGCCGCCGTGTTGATGTTCCGCTATTTTGGCATTCCCGCGCGCTATGTGGAGGGCTACCGCATCACCCCCGCCGATGCGGCCGGAATGACCGCCAACGCCGCGTTTGCCGTCACCGAGGGCCGCGCGCACGCGTGGGCGGAATTTTATCAGGACGGGGTCGGCTGGATCCCGTTTGAAGCAACCCCGCCCTTTTTGGACGAAATGGAACAGGCGGACACGTTTTCGAACGGGACCGCGCCGCAGCCCTCCGCGCCCGATCCCGCGCCGGAGCCGGAGCAGCCCGACCCCGCGCCCGGCTCCGACCCAATGACGGAGCAGCGGGCCAAAACCGCGCGCATTGCGCTCTTTGCCGTGCTCGGCGCGGGGAGCATCGCCGGGCTGCTGATCGCGCTGCTCTTGGCGCTGCGTGCGCTCCGGCGCAGGCGGCGGTGGCGCACGGCGTTTGCTTCGCCGGACGCACGCGTGGCCGTAAAGAACCTGTTTGCCTACAGTGCCGGTCTGCTCGAAAAACGCCGCGTTCTGCGCGGCAACGAGATCTATCACGCGTCGGCGAAGCTGGACGCACAATTCGGCGGCGCATATCGCGCCAGCTACGAGGCCGCGCTGCCCGTTTATGAAAAAGCCGCGTTCGGCACTGCGTCGCTTTCCGACGCGGAACGCCGCACCGTGCAGCAGTTTCAGGCGCAAACCGAAGCGCTCTGCCGCCCGCGCTGCATGCACCCGAAGGGAGGCGCCCGCGCATGAAAAAAGATCTGCTCATCGTGTTCGCCGCCGTGCTGCTGATTGCTGCGCTGATCTCCGGCACCGAGTTTCAAACCGTGGATGAATATTATCTCACCCATTTGGACGATATCACCGCAGAGTCCGAAACGGTCACGCTGTCCATTCGCTGTGACGCGGTGCTGGCACATTACGACCAGCTTGATCCCGCGCTGCGCTCCGACGAATATGTGCCCGCCGACGGCGTGATCCTGCCCGAAACCCGTCTGGTGCTGCGCAGCGGCGACACCGCGTTCGATCTGCTCTACCGCGTGGTGCGCAGCCGTCAGATTCAATTTGAATATCAGGGCGCAGACAAAAACCGTTTTGGCAGCGCTTATGTGAAGGGCATTCATTATTTATACGAATTTTCGTGCGGCCCGGCTTCGGGGTGGATCTACCGCGTGAACGGGGAATTTCCCACCGAGGGATGCTCACGCTATGCGCTCCATAACGGCGACGTGGTGGAGTGGATCTACACCTGCGACCTGGGCGGCGACGCCGGGCTTTCGCTCAACGCCTCGGGAGGGAACGCCGCATGAATGCATTTGCTTCGTTTCATCCCGCCGTGCTGGCATTTTATTTTGCATCGGTGCTGCTCGCCGCCATGTTTTTTGCGCACCCGCTGCTTTCGCTGCTCACGCTCGCCGGCGGCGCGCTGTTTTGCATGTGCTACACCACCCCCGCGCAAAAGAAAAGCGATTTGGGGTTCTATTTGCCGCTGTTTGTGCTCATTGCGATCACCAATCCGCTGTTTTCGCACAACGGCGCCACGCCGCTCTTTTTTATGAACGGCAACGCCGTCACGCGCGAAGCCATCCTTTATGGCGCGGGGGCGGCCGCAATGATGATCGCCGCGCTGCTGTGGTGCAAAGCCATGGGGTTTGTGTTCACCAGCGACCGGCTGGCCTACCTGCTTGGCTGCGGCGCGCCCCGGCTCGCGCTTGCCTTCACCATGGCGCTGCGCTTTGTGCCCATGCTCAAGCGCCGGGCACGGCAAATTGGCCGCGCCCAAAAAGCCATGGGGCTGTATGCATCCGAAAGCTACGCCGACCGCGTGCGCGCCGCACTGCGCGTGTTTTCGGCGCTGATCGGCAGCTCGCTGGAGCACGCGGTGGAAACCGGCCGCGCCATGACCGCACGCGGCTATGGCAGCGGCAAAAAACGCACCAGCTTTCACGATTTTCGGTTTCGCGGCGGCGATGCCGTGCTGCTGGCGGTCAGCGCGGCATCGCTGATCGTGCTGTTTGCTTGCGGCGCGGCGCATCAGTTGGATTTTGATTACTATCCGCGCATTCGTTATGCATCGTCGGTGGGCACCGTGATGGGGGCGGCAGCCGACGCCGTGCTCGCATTTTTGCCGTTTTGCGTGGAGGCGGCCGCCCGGCTGCGGTGGCGCCGCGACCGAGCCAAAATCGGCGCCGCTCCGCGTTCCGGCCGTGCGCCGTCGCGGTAACCGCCGCATGGCTGGCACGGCTGCATATCCGCCCGGCATAACGAAATCACGCTGCCGCAGCGCGCGCCTTTGCGGAAGCCCTGCGCGAATATCGCCGATTCAATTCAAATTAAACAAAGGAGCCCCGTGTCATGGCATTGCTGCAAGTTGAAAATTTAAGCTTCACCTATCCGGGTCAACATGCGAATGCGGTGGCCGACGTGTCGTTTGCGCTGGAACCGGGCAGCTTTTCGCTGCTGATCGGCGCGAGCGGATGCGGCAAAACCACGCTGCTGCGCCTGCTCAAGCAGGAGCTTGC
>CAKUME010000028.1 GCA_934667575.1 uncultured Eubacteriales bacterium
GTTCCAACCAGCACGTTGGCAATTTTCCGGGCGTGACGGTGGAACAAAAATCGGGGCAGATCCGCAACGTGAAAAATTGCACGGTGGTGGATCTGCCGGGCATCTATTCCATCCGGCCCTACACGCAGGAGGAAATTGTGACGCGGGATTTCATTCTCGACGGTCATCCCGACGGCATCATCAATATCGTGGACGCCACGAACATCGAGCGCAATTTGTATCTTTCGCTCCAGCTGCTGGAGCTGCATGTGCCCATGGTGATCGCGCTGAACATGATGGATGAGGTGAACGCGAACGGCGGCACGGTGGATGTGCAAAAAATGAGCCAGCTGCTGGGCGTGCCGGTCATTCCCATTTCGGCGGCGCGCGGCGAGGGCGTGTCGGAGGTGGCCGACCAGATCGTGCGGGTGGCCAAAGGCGGCATTTGCCCCGCGGTGCTCGATTTTTGCCCGGACGGGCCCGTGCACCGCTGCATTCACTCGGTGGCGCATGTGATCGAAGACCACGCCCGCGCAGCGCGCATTTCGCCGCGGTTTTGCGCCACGAAGCTCATCGAGGGCGACAACGCCTTTGCCACGCGGCTGGGGCTGGATAAAAACGAACGGGAGCTGATCGAGCACAGCGTGGTCGAAATGGAGTTTGAAACCGGATTCGACCGCAACGAGGCGCTGGCGGACATGCGGTATCAGTTCATCGGCAAGGTGGTGGCGGAATCGGTCGTGAAATGTCACGAAAGCCGCGAGCACCGGCGCAGCGTGGCCATGGACCGCCTGCTCACCGGCAAATACACGGCCATCCCGCTGTTTTTGGTCGTGATGTTCCTAGTGTTTTTCCTCACGTTCCACGTGATCGGCAGCGGGCTTTCAGATCTGCTTTCGGCGGGCATCGACGCGCTCACCGCGCTCACCGACCGCGCGCTCACGGCCTACGGCATTAACCCGGTGATCCACAGCCTGATCATCGACGGCATTTTTTCGGGCGTGGGCGCGGTGCTGAGCTTTTTGCCGATCATCGTCACGCTGTTTTTCTTCCTGTCGATTCTGGAGGACACCGGCTACATGGCGCGCGTGGCGTTCGTGATGGACCGCCTGCTGCGCAAGTTCGGCCTGAGCGGCCGCAGCTTTGTGCCGCGTACGCTTTCCTCCGACCGCGACCGGCGCATGACGATTTTGCTCACGCCGTATATGAGCTGCTCGGCCAAAATTCCGATCTATGCGGTGTTCAGCGCGGCGTTTTTCCCCCGCCACGCGGCGTTGGTGATGATCGGGCTCTATGCGGTGGGCATTTTGCTCGGCGTGCTGGTGGCGCTGGTGCTCAAGCACACGGCGTTCACCGGCGAACCGGTGCCGTTTGTGATGGAGCTGCCCAACTATCGCCTGCCGTCGGCCAAAAGCGTGTGCCTGCTGCTGTGGGAAAAGGCGCGCGACTTTTTGCAGCGCGCGTTCACGGTAATCTTTTTGGCCACCATTCTGATCTGGATGCTGCAAAGCTTTGACACGCGGCTCAACCCGGTGACCGACAGCAGCACCAGCCTGCTTGCGCTCATCGGGCGGTGGATCGCGCCACTGTTCCGTCCGCTGGGCTTTGGCGACTGGCGCGCGGTCACGGCGCTGATCTCCGGCTTTTCTGCCAAAGAGGCAGTGGTAAGCACGCTGTCGGTGCTGATGAACACCAGCGCGGCGCAGCTCGGGTCGGCGCTCGGGGAGCTGTTCAGCCCGCTGTCGGCCGTCAGCTTTTTGCTGTTCACGCTGCTGTATACCCCGTGTGTGGCCGCAGTGGCCACCATTCGGCGCGAGCTGCATTCCGCGTGGGGCACGCTGGGCGTGGTGGCCATGCAGTGCGGCGTGGCGTGGATCACGGCGTTCGTGGTGTATCAGCTGGGGATGCTGCTGTGAGCGCCGGGGATGTGCTGCTGCTGGCGCTGCTGGCTGCCGCCGCCGTGGCGGCGGTGCGTGCGGCGGTGCGCCATCGGGGATGCTGCGGCTGCGGGCGCCATTGCGGCGGGTCGTGCAGCGAATGCGCCAAACATAAAAAGTGATCCCTGCATCCAATCCGTATTCATTCCAACGCAAAGCCGCAGTCCGGCGGGCACATGCCTCGGACTGCGGCTTTTTTTGCTGTATTTTTTTGCGCGGGCGGTTCAGAGCTTGCCGAGCTCCTGCTCGATCACCGACGCCACATCGCGCGCCACCTGCTCGATCTTGTGCGGGTCGCTGCCCTCGGTCATCACGCGGATCAGCGGTTCGGTGCCGGAGGGGCGCACCACAATGCGTCCGTCATCGCCCAGCGTTTGTTTGGCGGCCTCCACCGCGGCCTTGATCGTCTTGTTGGTATAATATTGCAGCTTGCCCTCGGGCGAAACGTGCAGGTTGATCATCGACTGCGGATAGCGCGTCATGATCTTGGCCAGCTCCGAGAGCTTGGTCTGCTTGCGGCGCATCAGGCACAGCAGCTGAATCGCCGTGAGCTGGCCGTCGCCGGTGGTGGCGAAGTCGCGGAAGATAATGTGCCCCGACTGCTCGCCGCCCAGCGCATATCCGTCCTGGAGCATCTGCTCGAGCACAAACCGGTCGCCCACCTTGGTGGCCACAAAATTGAGCCCGTTGGCTTCGCAGAATTTGCTGAACCCAAAGTTGGTCATGATGGTGCCCACCAGCATCTTGCGGGGCAGCTTGCCGCGCTCCGCCATATCCGCGCCGCAAATGGCCATAATAAAGTCGCCGTCGATCAAATTGCCTTCGTCGTCGATGCACAGGCAGCGGTCGGCGTCGCCGTCGAACGCCACGCCCGCGTCCAGATGATGCGTGAGCACGAACTGGCGCAGCGCTTCGATGTGCGTGGAGCCGCAGTTCTGGTTAATGTTCACGCCGTCGGGGTGATTGGAGAGAAAATGGCACTCCGCGCCCAGCTCGATGAACAGCTTTTCGGCGGTCATCGACGCGGAACCGTTGGCGCAGTCCACCGCAATGTGCAACCCGTCGAGCGAATAGGGCACCGTGCGCTCCAAATGCTCCACATAGTCGGCCACGGCATCGGCGCACACCGACACGCGGCCGATCTCGCCGCCGATGGGGGCATCCGGCACGCAGATGTGATCGAGCACGATCGCCTCGATCTGCTCCTCGAGCGCATCGGGCAGCTTATAGCCGTCGCCGCTGAAAATTTTGATGCCGTTGTATTCCGCCGGATTGTGCGACGCCGAGATCATCACGCCCGCGTCGGCTTTATATTTGCCCACCAAAAACGCCACCGCCGGGGTGGGCACCACGCCCAGCAGCATCACATCCGCACCCACCGAGCACAGGCCCGCGGTGATCGCCGCCGAAAGCATATCGGACGATGCGCGCGTGTCGGTGCCGATCACAAAAATCGGGCGGCGTCGGCTGCCGCGCGCCAGCACCGAAGCCGCCGCCCGACCGATGCCGAACGCCAGCTCGCAGGTAAGCTCCCGGTTGGCAATGCCGCGCACGCCGTCCGTTCCAAAAAGTCTGCCCATAATTGCAAATTCCTCCTTAGTCTGCGGCACGGCGCTGCACCACATGCGCCGCGTCCTTGTAAATGTGATCGGCCGGAACCACGCCGCGCACGCTCGACAGCGGATACACCTGACTGCGGCGGCCCACCACCGCGCCGGGGTTCAGCACGGTGTTGCAGCCGATCTCCGCATGGTCGCCAAGCATGGCGCCCGCTTTTTTGAGCCCGGTTTCGAGCGTGCCGTCGGCACCGTGGATCACCACGGGCGTTTTGTCGCCCTTCACGTTGGAGGTGACGGCGCCTGCGCCCATGTGTGCGCGGTAGCCCAAAATGGAATCGCCCACATAATTATAATGCGGCGCCTGCACCGAATCGAACAAAATCACGTTTTTGAGCTCGGTGGAATTGCCCACCACCGCGTTTTTGCCCACGATGGCGCTGCCGCGGATAAACGCGCAGTGGCGCACCTCGGCGCCATGGTCGATGATGCACGGTGCGCCGATGTGCGCCGTGGGCGCCACGGAAGCATCCTTGGCGATCCACACGCCCGGCTCGGGCGAATCAAATTCCGCGGCCGGAAGCTGCGCCCCCAGCACCCACACAAACTCCTTGAGCCGGGGCAGCGCCTGCCACGGCGTTTCCGATTGCCGCAGCAGCGGCGCCGCGATCGTGTGCGACAGATCAAACAGCTCGGATACGGTTGTATATTGCATAAATCGGTCGATCTCCTTTGTAGCATGATCTTTTCAAAAATGGCAGCGTCTCATTATACCATATTACAGAAATTTATTCAATAATACAGAGAAAATAAACCGGCGATTTTTAAAAAAATGGGAATCCGCCCGCCGCCGCATGAAAAAACGCGCAAAAAAAGCGCAGGCTTGCGGCTGCGCTTGGGGGAAGCGGACATGATGGGGCTGCCTTTATTGCGGCGCGCGCCGCTGCGCCCAGCGTTCGCGCGCCAACCGCACGGCACCGGTCACCGGCGCGGCGGTCAGGGTTTCCAGCTGCATGCGTTCCGGATTGCTCAGCTGCGCCCGGAGCAGTTCCGGCAGGCCGGGCTGCGCCGTGAGGCCGCCCGCCAGCACCACCGGCACCGTGCCGCTCAACGGCTGCACCGCGGTTTCCAGAATGTGCGCCGCCGCGCGCATGTTGCGCACGATGATCTGCTGCGCGGCCGCATCGTCCTGCGCCGCGGCTTCAAACACCAGCGGCGCAAACGACGCGATGTAGCTTTTGCCGTTTTCATAGATCCGGGGGAGCAGCTCGTTGAGCTCCAGCCCGGTTTTGCGCCGGATGAGCGCCGAAAGCCGTGTGGCGCATCCGGTGCCGTCCAGCGCGGCATAGGCGGCTTGCAGCGCGTCGCGGCCAAAATCGTATCCGCTGCCGCCGCGGTCGATCAGATAGCCCCAGCCCGCAATGCGCGAAACGGACCCGTTGGCCGCGCGATAGGCGCAGATGCCGGTGCCCAAAATCAGCGTGACGCCGCTGCGGCCGTGCAGCCCGGCCGACACAATGTTTTCGTTGTCGCTGCCGTGAAACGCCGCCCGAAAATGAAACCGGTCAAAAAACTGCGCAAAGCGCTGCGGATAATCGCCGGACGCGCCGCCGGAAATGCCCGCAAACAACACGATATCCGCCGGTGCGCGCGTGCCGCACACCGTGTGAATGGCTTCGGCAAGACGCGCGGCGGCCGCGTCGAACCCGATGTCGAACGGATTGCAGGGGCCGGTGCGCAGGGTGCCCGCGCAGGAGCCGGATTCGGTTTCCAGCACGAGGTCGGTTTTGGTGGCGCCGCCGTCGATGCCCAAATAATAGATGGGATTCATTTCCATTCCCCTCCATGGTTTCTGTATTTTTTCGTGCGTGGCTCAAACCGGCGCATGGTCGGGGCGCGCCGCGCATTCCTGCTGGTATTCGCCGGGGGTGATGCCGTAGTAGCCCTTGAATTTGCGGATGAAGCTGCGCGCGTCCACATAGCCCACCTGCTGCGCCACGTCCTGCACCTTCACGGTGGGGTCTTGGAGCAGCGCGCACGCACGCTCAAACCGGAGCTTGGTCACATATTCGGAATAGGTGAGCTTCACGGCGGACTTCATCATGGCGTTCACCGTTTGGCGCGACACCTGAAACCGGTCGGCCACCTGCTCCACCGCGATGTCGAACTGCAGGTAGTGCCGGTTCACATAGTCGAGCAGCTGCTGCTGCAGCGCCTTGCCGTGGTGCGTGGGGCGCGGGTCGAGCAGCGGCCGCACCACGGCGCTGAGCTGCGCGGCAAACGAATCGTCGGCCGCGGCGGGCAGCTGGAGCAGGCGCTTTTCGGCCGAAACGGTCATGCGCTCCCCCAGCGCCTCCTGCACCGCAGCCACCAGCGCATACCGCTGAAAACGCCGCTGCTCGCCAATGGGCGGCAGCGCGCAGTAGGCCGCCGTCCACTCCGCCAGCCGGCGCTTGAACTCCGGCAGCTGCCGCTTGGCCACCGCGTCACGCAATGCAGGCAGCAGCTCGGGCGGAAACGTGCCGGACGCTTTGCGCTGCGCCAGCGTGTCGAACAGCCGCACCGGGGCGCTGCGGTCAAAGTCTTCGTCGGCGTCGAGCGCGGCTTCGGCTTCGCGGCAGGACTGCGCAATTTCGCTGCGCGCGCCCACCGCCGTGCCTGCGCACACGGCGGCCGAGGTGTCGGCCATGCGGCGCAGCGCCACGCCCAGCTCCGTGCGGCGCAGCCCGGTGCGGTCGGCGTCGGTGAGCGACACAATGGCGGCCACGGCGCGGCGGCCGCGCAGCTGCACCGGCGCGGCCCGTGCAAACGCTTCGGTTTGCGCCAGCGCCAAACACAGCGCGGCCGAATCGTCGGTTTCCACGGCGAGCACCGCGTAGAACGGCGCGTCCATGCCGCCCAGCAGCGTGCTCAGGCGCGCGTCGTCGGGTTCGGTGCCGCTCAGCACCACGCGCACGGCATTCTGCCGGGCGTCGCGGGTGCGCTGCGCGAGTGCGGCCTCCTGCTGCGCCAACCGCGCCGACGCCGATTCCAGCTCGTGCTCCAGGCGGGCGTTGCATTCGGTGCGGTCCTTGAGCTGGCCGGAAAGCGTTTGCAGCTCGGCCGCCTGCTCGCCGGTGAGCGCAATGCCTTTTTCGAGCGCGGCGCGAATCAGATCGAACTCGCTGTTGAGCTTTTGGGGCGCGTCGCCGTCAAAATATTTGCGCGCCACGCGCAGGGCGGCAACCATGGGCCGGAGCGCGTGATAGTTCATCAAAAACAGCCCGGCCGCCAGCACCGCCAGCGCAATGCCGCCGCCGCAAAAAATGCTTTGCTGCATCTGCCGCTGCCGCCGCCACAGCTGCGCGGTGCTCACGGCGGCGTTGAGCGTGTAGGCCCATTCGTCCGAGTGGCAGCGCACCACCACATAGCGGCTGTTGTGCAGCTCGCGGCCCGCGCTCATGGTGTCGCAAATTTCGTCGCGGCGGGGGTCGGGCTCGGTGAGGTTATCGGTGCGCACGATCACCTCGCCGGTGTCGAGCGTGAACGCCGAGATGCTGGTGTAGGCGCTGAACAGCGCCCAGAGCTTTTGCTCAATGTTGGCGGCGGGCACCCACACGCCCACCGTGATTTGGTTGATCCGGTTGATCTGCTTCGATTCGGGGCTTGTGAACAGATACATCAGCCCCACGCCGCCGCTGCGGTCGGTGAGCACGAGCCGTGCGCGCTCGGGGCGCTGCGCCACGGCGCTCGTGAGCGCCTGCGCCGATTCGGGGGTGAGGTTGAGCGTGCGCGCGGCATACACCGCAGTGGCGCAGTGACCCTTGGGCGTTTGGAGCCGGTCGGCGCGAAAGCTGATGAACAAATCGCCCGCCATGCTCATGCCGTTGAGATAAAGCCGGAGCTTGGCGGTGGACTGCATGGCCTCGAACGGCTGCTGCTCAAAAATTTCCTGCTTGAGGTCGCGGTCGGTATACATTTCGCGCGCGGTGGCGGCAAACGCGCTCAGCTCGCGGTCGAGCGCCTGCACCGAGCGCGAATATTGCAGCGTGGCGGTTTCGCGCAGGTCGTTTTGATAGGAGCGGATCATGCCGGCCGACGCCGCCGACACCGCGCCCGAAACCAGCACGAGCAGCGCCACCGAGCCCAGCAGCACGCGGAGTATCGCTTTGGGGTTGAGCTGCCTGCGGGGCAGCAAAGATCGGAGCGCCATGCGCGCATCCCCTCTCTGAAAAATTGATCGGCCCGCTGATATCGATTATATCACACCGGGGGCGGCTTTGTCCACATTTTTTGCAAACACGGCAAAGCCCATCGGGCAGCTTGCACTGCGCGATGGGGGCTTTGGCATTCCGTTTGGGCTTCCGCTGCGGCCGAAAGCGCGCCATGGCGGAATTAGGGGAAAAATGTGTGATTTTTAGTTCTTGCCGTAGAAGCGGTCGTAGGCCGACTGATACACCTTGGTGAGGTCGTCGAGCCCCAGATCGGTGACCTGCTTCACATACTTGTTCCACACGTCGTCGCTGTCCACATCCATGTCGCCGGTGATGAACTTCACGAACGATTCGTCGATCACCGTGGCCATATCGGTGGAAAGCATGGTGATCTGGTCGGTTTCTTCCTGCGTGAACACCATGTAGTGCTGCCAGGCATCCTTCCAATAGGGTGCGCGCGCGGCGGCCAGTTTCTTGCTCTCTTCCAGCGTGGGAATCGATGCCCAGTTATCGCGTGCCCATGTGTTGGTCAGAATTTCATACTTATTGCCGGTCTCAGTGGCTTTGGTCTGGAAATTCGCTTTGTCTGTCCACTCGAACGATTCGCCCTCCACGCCTTTGATGATGATCCACGACGCGTCCTCGCTGTAGTAGTAGTCGCCGAACATGAACGCGAGCTCCGGGGTTTTGCAGGTGGCGGAAACGGTGTAGATGTTGGGGTTGAACTTCATGCCGCGCCCCATCACCGGTTTCGGGCTGACCTTGGAGCTCATCGTGAGGTAATCGTAGTGCAGCCCCATGTCGATATACTTTTGGCTTACGCCGGTGTCGCCGGCCAAGCCGATGCGGTTCGCTTCGTAGTCGGCCTTGTATTCATCGCTGGTGTGGGTGAACACGTTTCGGTCGAGCAGCTCTTCGTCGTAGCACTTGTGGAGCCAGCTGAGCAGATAGCGGTAGTTATCGCTGGTGCGGGTCATATACACGGTGCCGTCGTGGTCGTCGAACGTGGCGCCGGAGATCGGCCAGAACTCGGCAATGCCCACAAAACCGAGCCACGCGTTCTGGAATCCCATGCCTGTCAAACTGGACGCCGACATCGGAATTTCATCGTTCGGGTCGCCGTTGCCGTTCGCGTCCTGCTCCTTGAACGCCTTGAGCACGTCGTAGAGCTCCTCCAGCGTGGTGGGCGCTTCTTTTCCCACATTTTTGAGCCAGTCGCAATTGACCGTGGGGTAACTCGCTGTCCAGCCGGACGCACTGAACTGCGGCAGCGCATAGATG
>CAKUME010000029.1 GCA_934667575.1 uncultured Eubacteriales bacterium
CGGCCGACGCGCCCTCGAGCGTGAGCGCCGAGGCGTGAATTTCGATGCTCTGGTTTTTGCCCTGCGACTGCACCAGCGTGCCGGTGGCGGAAATGGCCGAGCCGATGAACCACTTTTGCACTTCTGCGTAATTGGGCAGCTGATCGTCATACACGATCTGCATATCGCGCAGCACCGTGCCGTCGTAAAAGCTGATAAAGCCGAAGCTCTTCTGGCGTCGATGGTTGCGAATCCAGCCCTGCACCGTCACCTCCTGCCCGAGCCAGCGCTGCGGCTCGGCGTATAAATCCTTCAAATCCAATGTGGCAGCCATAGGTAGCCTTCCTTTCTCACGGGAAATCCATGTTACCTTTCAGTTTACCAAGATGTGCGCGCAAAGTCAAGAACGAATTGAAAAAAAATGCAAAAAAACGGGCCGCGCGCCCGCCATGCAATTTTGTGGCCGTCCGCAGGCACAAAATTCTGCCGGTGCCCTTGATTTTTGGCGCATTTCGGGTATAATATAGTAGCAGGGACAAAACAGTTTTTTTGTCAGGCACAAAACAGGACGGAGGTACAAATCTATGTTAGTTTCGGCTCAGGAAATGCTCACCAAAGCAAAGGCCGGTCATTATGCGGTCGGTCAGTTTAACATCAACAATCTCGAATGGACGAAGGCAGTTCTGCTCACGGCGCAGGAGTGCAATTCTCCGGTGATCCTCGGTGTGTCCGAGGGCGCAGGCAAATATATGTGCGGCTTCAAAACGGTGGCCGCAATGGTTTCCGCGATGGTCGAGAGCCTGAATATCACGGTTCCGGTGGCGCTGCACCTGGATCATGGTACTTATGAAGGCGCCAAGGCGTGCATCGAGGCGGGCTTCTCCTCGATCATGTTCGACGGCTCGCACTATCCGATTGACGAAAACGTGGAAAAAACCAAAGAGCTCGTTGCGATCTGCAAAGCGCGCGGCCTGTCGCTCGAAGCGGAAGTGGGCGCGATCGGCGGCGAGGAAGACGGCGTGGTCGGCATGGGCGAATGCGCGGATCCGGATGAGTGCAAGCGCATTGCCGATTTGGGCGTGACCATGCTCGCAGCCGGCATCGGCAACATTCACGGCGTGTATCCGGCCAACTGGCCGGGCCTCTCGTTCTCCACGCTGGCGGCGGTGCAGGAAAAAACCGGCACCATGCCGCTCGTGCTGCACGGCGGCACCGGCATTCCGGACGATCAGATCCGCAAGGCCATTGACCTGGGCGTGTCCAAGATCAACGTGAACACCGAGTGCCAGCTCGTGTTTGCGGCGGCCACCCGCAAGTATATCGAAGAAGGCAAGGACCTCAAGGGCAAGGGCTTCGATCCGCGCAAGCTGCTCGCGCCGGGCACCGAAGCCATCAAGGCCAAGGTTAAGGAAAAGATGGAGCTGTTCGGCTCGGTCAACAAGGCCTGATTTTTTCGATTGAATTAAGACAAACATGAAAAAGAGCACATCGAACGGCTCCGGCTGCGGAGCGGTTCGGTGTGCTTTTTTGCGCTGCACGGCCAAACGATGCGGCACGGCTTACATGACCAGCCGCGCCGATTCGGATTGCAGCACAATTTGAATGTTGCGCTCCGCGCCGGTGGCGGTGTCGAGATACACCAGCACCGGCTCGCCGCCCACCCCGGCGCAGCTGAATTCCCAGCAGTCGGCTTCCCCGCCGCCCGAGGTGGGAATCACCGCGCGGCGCGGTGCAGCGGTCACGGTGAGCAGCGGGCTGAGCCGCTGCTGCGCATCGTCGGCCGAAACGGCCGGTTCGGCGAACGTGCGCGCCGTGTGATTCATCACATAGCCCGCTGCATCCAGCCCGACGGCCGCGCCGGTGTCGAGCGCGATCTGCACCTTCAGCTGGTCGGGGTAGCAGCGCACGCCGTCCTGCTCGGCGGCAAACTGCACGGTGAGCACCGCGCCCTGCTGCACATAGCCCGTCGGCTCAAAGCCCGTGTAGCCCACCGACGTTAAAAACACGCACGCATTGCGCAGCCCCTGCTCGGCGGACAGCGTGGCCGACGCCACCGCCCGCGCGTCGGTATAGCGCACCAGCAGCGCGCCCGCGCGCGACACCGCAAAGCTGCGCGTGCCGCCCGAAAAGGTGTAGCAGGGCAAAGCACCGCCCACGGCCGCACCCTCGCGCAGCGCCGTGTCGCCCAGTTCGCCCAGCGTGAGCAGCTCCTGCGCGGTGCGCAGCGCCACCTCGGAGCCATAGTCGGACAGCGGAGCGGTCATGCGCGGCTCCGCCTGCTCCGCCCGGTCGGAAAACGGCCCGTCGTAGACCAGCGTTGGGTAGCTTTCGAGCGCGTCGGCCGCCTCGCGAAAGCCGTCTGTGACCGCGGGCGCATTTGCTGCCGCGAGCAGCGGCTCCTGTGTGAACGCGGCGTCGGCGTTTTGCGCCTTGGCATCGGCCAGCGCGGCGTTGAGCTGCGCCGCATAGCGATAAAGCGCCAGCAGCGCATCGGCGCTGCTCTCCGGCTCCTGCCCGGCCGCGCGCGCCGCGGTGAGCGCCTGCGCATATTCGCCGGCCTGCGACAAAAAGCGGTAGGCGCCGTCCATGGGCGCGCCGGACACCGGCAGACGGCTCAGCGCGGACTTGGCGCAGCCCGCGTCGCGCAGCAGTTCGGCCGAAAGCAGCGTTTGCTCCGGCAGCGAACGGGTATACATCAGCTTGTTCAGCGTGAATTCCATATCGGACGTATATTCCGACAGCTCGGCCCATGCGCGCTGCTGTGCGTTTTCGAGCCGCACGCGCCACCGGTGCGCCGAGGCCCAGCCCACTGCCGCCAGCCCCACGGCCACTGCCAGCGCCGCCGTGGCAAACGAGATCATCCGCACACGCGCGCGGCGGCTGAATGAATGTGTCATCGTTCATGCCTCATTTCTGCGAATATTTTACCCGTAGTATGCCCGGCAGGCGCAAAAAATTGCGCGGCGCTGTTGCGAAACGTGCAAAAATATCGTATAATAAGAATTCAACGATGCAACAAAGCAGAAAGGCGGCTTCATCATGCGGGAAGCATATCTGGATAACAGCGCGACCACGCCGGTGTGCCCGGAGGCGGCGCAAAAAGCGGTGCAGCTGATGACGGAGATCTACGGCAATCCCTCGTCGCTGCACACCAAGGGAATTGCAGCGCAGCGCGAGCTGGAAAGCGCGCGCGAAACACTGGCGGGCGCACTGCACTGCCGCCCCGACGAGCTGACCTTTACCTCGGGCGGCACCGAAGCGAACAATCTGGCGCTGTTCGGCGCGGCCATGGCGCGCCGCCGCCGCGGCAACCGGATCGTGATCTCGGCCGTGGAGCATTCCTCGGTGATCGAGTCGGCCGCCGAGCTCGAAAAGCAGGGCTTTGAGGTGGTGCGCGTGATGCCCGACGAATGGGGCCGCATTCCCGCCGAGGCGATGATGAATGCGATCACGCCGGACACGATTCTGGCGTCGATGGAGCTGGTGAACAACGAAACGGGCGCAATTCAGCCGGTGGCCTGCATGGCGCGTGCGGTAAAGCGCACCGGCGCGCCGGCGCTGATTCATGTGGACGCGGTGCAGGCGTTTGGCAAGCTGCCGGTGAACCCCGCTCAGCTCGGCGCGCAGCTGCTCACCGTGACCGCGCACAAAATCCGCGGCCCCAAGGGCACCGGCGCGCTTTATGCCGCGCGGGGCACGCATTTGGTGCCGCGCGTGTTTGGCGGCGAGCAGGAAAAAAAGCTGCGCCCCGGCACCGAGGCACTGCCGCTCATTGCGGCGTTTGGCACGGCGGTGGCCATGCTGCCGCCGCTGCCCGATGCGCTGCGCCATGCCGAAGCGCTGCGCACGCAGCTGCTCAACGGGCTGCATGCGCTCCATGCGGGCATTGTGGTGAACTCGCCCGCCGACGCGCTGCCCTATGTGGTAAACTTTTCGGTGCCGGGGCTGCGTTCCGAAACGCTGCTGCACCATCTGGCGGCAGGCGGCGTATATGTGTCGAGCGGATCGGCGTGCGCACGCGGGCACAAGAGCCATGTGCTCACCGCAATGGGCCTGCCCGCCGACCGCGTGGATTCGGCCGTGCGCGTCAGCTTTGGGCACACAAACACCGCGGAGGATGTGGATCAGCTGCTCGCGGTGCTGGCCGACGGGCTGCGCACGCTCACACGCCGCCGCTGAGCGGCATTTGCAGAAAGGACGGGGAACAATCATGCAGGAGATCATCCTGATTAAAATGGGGGAGCTGACGCTCAAAGGGCTCAACAAGCATGTGTTTGAAGACGCGCTGCTGCGCAATTTGCGCCAGGCGCTGGCGCCGCTGGGCGAGGTGCGCGTGCGCAGCGCGCAGTCGGCCATTTATGTGGAGCCCAAAACACCGGACTACGATATGGACGAGGCCGCCGCGCGCGTGGGGCGCGTGTTCGGCATTGTGCAGTATGCGCGCGCATGCCAGGTGGAAAAAACGATGGACGCGGTGCGCGCGGGCGCGGCGGAGTATCTGGCGGCCGCGCTCGAGGACGCCCGCACCTTTAAGGTGAACGCGAAGCGCGCAGACAAGCGCTTTCCCGTGGGGTCGCCGGAAATCTGCGCGGAGCTGGGCGCCGATCTGTTGGCGCGGTTCCCGCATTTGTCGGTGGACGTGCACCAGCCGGATGTGACGGTGAACGTGGAGATCCGCGACTTTGGCGCTTATATTCACGGCACGCAGCTGCACGGCGCGGGCGGCATTCCGGTGGGCACCGGCGGCCGCGCGGCCGTGCTGATTTCGGGCGGCATCGACAGCCCGGTGGCGGCTTGGACGATCGCCAAGCGCGGCGTGGAGCTCACGCCGGTGCATTTTGCCAGCCCGCCCTACACGAGCGAGCGCGCCGAGCAAAAGGTGATCGATCTGCTCAAAAAGGTTTCGGCCTATTCCGGCCCGATGACGCTGCGCATTGTGCCGTTCACCGAAATTCAGGAGCACATTGCGAACGACTGCCCCGAGGAGCTGTTCACAATTATTATGCGGCGCTATATGATGAAAATTGCGGAACGCATTGCGCAGCGCGCGCAGGCGCAGGCATTGGTGACGGGCGAAAGCCTGGGGCAGGTGGCCAGCCAAACGATTCAGGCCATTGGGTGCACCGATGAAGCGGTGAAAACCATGCCGGTGTTCCGCCCGCTGATCGGCATGGACAAAGAGGAGATCATCCGCATTGCGCGGCGCATCGACACGTTTGAAACGTCGATTCTGCCGTATGAGGACTGCTGCACGGTGTTCACGCCCAAGCACCCGCGCACCCGCCCGATTCTGCACTATGTGGTGGAAGCCGAGCAGAAAATGGACGAGGAAGCGCTGATCGCCCGCGCGATCGACGGCGTTCGCCGGGTGAAGATCGGCGAATAAAAGCCGATCGGCGCGCGCGCCGGGAAAAACCGCACGCGCCGACCGGGTTACCGTTTAACGTGCGCGGAAAATTTGAGCCGGTGCATCCGCGCGGCGCAGGATCCCAAACGCTGCCGCATGGCGCAGTCGGCCTGCAAAACAACATATCTTCAAAAATCAACATCGCCGCTGCCGCAGCACAAGGGCTGCCCGCAGCGGCGATGGTTTTATTTTTCGTTTTCGAGCACGCACACCAGCGTGTCGTTTTGTTCGCGAACGGGAATCAGCACCGGCACCTCCGCGCGCGCGGGCGTGGGCGTGTTGGGGGAGTGAATGCACAGATAGCGCGCGCCGTCGGCATCGGTAAAAATCATGCCGTGGCCGCCGTCGTAAGCGCCCATGGATCGGGTGTACAGGCGTTCCTCCTGCTGCACCCACGGCCCCTCGATGCGGCCGGTGGTGCTGGCCGCAATGCCCACGCAATACCCGTCGGCATCCATGTTCGACCACAGCATCAGCAGGCGGCCGGTCTGCGTGGTATACAAAAAGCAGCCGTCCGTGACGCGATTGCCGTGCGCCCATTCGGGCGCATCCGCACGAAACAGCTCGATCGGCGCCGAAATGCAGTGCGTCAGATCGTCCGAGAGCCGCGCCGCCGCCATGCGGCCGATATGGTCGTCGGTGCAGGTCCATTCGTGAACGAACACCAGCCACGGCGCGCCGTTCGGGTCCACATACAGCGTCGCATCGATGCAGTCCCAATCGCGCGGCGTGAGCGCGCCGCCGGTGATCTCCTCAAACGGCCCCTCCGGCGATTCGGCGCGAAAAATCGCGCTCACGCGGTGCTGCGTTTCGGACGAAAAATAGGTGGCAAACAGATAGTACGCCCCGCGATACCGGTGCACCTCCGGCGCCCAGAGGTTTTTCTCGGCATGCGGCGGGCGCACATAAATTTCATGCGTCAGCTTGGTCCAGGGGCCGTCCAGCCGGCCGCTTGTGTTGCGATAGCAGGCGTAGGTGGTGTGATCCCACCCGCCGTCGGTAATGCCCGTGCCGTAGGCATAATACACCCCGTCGGCCCGCAGCACAAACGGATCCCGCAGCTGCGGAATATTCGTTTCGATCATGTAAAGCACTCCATTCTTTTTTATGTTGTTCAGTCGCCGCCCAGCAGCGGCACCTTCACCGTGAAGGTTTGGCCGGTGCCGGTTGCGCCGTTCGGGCGGTAAATCGTAAATTCCGCAAGTTCCTGCGGCGTGCAGTGATACAAAATCTCGTAGAAAATGCCGCTGTCGGTCACTTTGGTGCCGTTCACCGCGGTAATAATGTCGCCGGTGCGCACGTCGGCGCGCGCAAACACATTGCCCGAAGCGAACGCCATCACGCGCATGCCCAGCGGCAGCTGCTCCGCCGCGCCGTTCACCGCCGTGACCGCCGAAAACGATACGCCCAAATACACGCGGTCTTTCACATAGCCGTATTTGAGCAGCGTGTTGAAAATGGACTGCACCTTGGTCATGGGAATGGCAAAGCCAATGCCCTCGTAGCCCTCGGCTGCCACCTTGGCGCAGTTGATGCCGATCACCTGGCCGTATTGATTCACCAGCGCACCGCCCGAATTGCCCGGGTTAATGGCCGCATCCACCTGAAACAGCCCGAACACGTTGATGTTGGACGACACCACCCGATTCACGGCGGAGATCATGCCGTGCGTGACCGAGTTGGCATAGGTTTGGCCGCCGGGATTGCCGGCCACCAGCACCGGATCGCCCACCTGCGCCGTTGCGGAATCGGCAAATTCGGCGGGGGGGAGCGCCGCGTCGGCATCGGTCACGCGAATGGCGGCCACATCGGTGCGGCTGTCGAACCCCACCACCTCGGCGTTGTAGCGATTGCCCTCGCAGTCGATCACCAGCAGGCTGGCGGCCGTGCCGTCGTCGCTGCTCACCACATGCGCGTTGGTCAAAATATATCCGTCGGCCGTCAGCACCACGCCCGAGCCTTCGCTGTAGCCGTCGGAACCGGATTTTTGGGCCACAATGCCCACCACCGACGGCCGCACCTTGTTGGCAATTTCTTCGTTGGAAAGCGCGGTGCCGCCTGCGCTTTGCAGTGTGACCTCGGGTGCGTGCTCGTTCACCGGCGGATGCACCGTGCTGCCGCTCGAAACGGTGCCGCCCGACGAAGCGCCGCCCGGTGTCCACTCCACCTGATGCAGCGAAACCGCCGTGAGCGAGCCGGCCGCCGTGACCGTGAGCGCCACAATCGATGCGATCAGCGCGCGCGCCGCCGCCGAAAGCCGCCGCGCGGGCGCATATTCATTCTGCATATTTCGCCGTCTCCTCCTCTGCCGTTATTCATTGCCGGGGCGTTGCCTTGGCCGGAACCGCCTGCTCCGGCGCGCCCTGCACGGGAATATAGAACTCGAATTCGCAATATTCGTTCTCCCGGCTGCGCACCTCAATTTCGCCGCCGTGCAGCTGGATGATGGTGCGCACGATATACAGTCCCAGCCCCATGCCGTTTTTATCGTTGCTGCGCGATTTGTCGGTTTTGTAGAACCGCTCGAACACCAGCGGAAGCTCCTCCTGCGAAATGCCCGCGCCGGTGTTGCGAATGCGCATGTGCGCATAGCCGTTTTGCTCAAACACATGCACCGTGATCGTGCCGCCGGGATTTGTGAACTTCACCGCGTTTTCCACCAGATTATACACCACCTGGTGCATCAGGTCGGGGTCGCCGTTCACCGTCACATCGCAGCAATCCTCCATGCCGTCCACGCGAATCTTACGGTCGTCGATCAGCGTTTCAAACGAGAGCATCGTGTCGATCACCGTGTCCTTCAGGTTGAAGTCCACACGGCGCAGCTTCATTTTGCCGCTGTCGATGCGCGACAGGTCGAGCATGGAGCGCACCAGCCGCGAAAGCCGCAGCACCTCGTTGGACACAATGCGCAGATAGTAGTCGCGCTTGTCGGGCGGAATGGTGCCGTCCAATATGCCGTTGATAAAGCCCGAAATGGTGGTCATCGGCGTTTTGAGCTCGTGGCTCACGTTGGCGATAAAGCTGCGGCTCACGTTTTCGCTTTCGGCCAGCGAGGTGGCCATGTTGTTGAACGCGGTGGCGAGCTCGCTCATTTCGTCGTTGCCGCGCACCGTGACGCGCTGCGAAAAATCGCCCTTGCCAAACGCCACCGCCGCGGCGCTCATCTCGCGCAGCGGCATCACCATGCGGTAGGTCATGGCGCCGGTGAACAAAAACGAAATGGCCGCCGCAAAAATGGCCGCGATCACGCACATTTGCACAATGTCGGCGCGAAACGCCCGGAACGAATCCGCCGACGCCACCAGAAACACCGCGCCGATCACCGTGCGGCTGCCGTCGGTGTCGGTAAAGCTCAGCGGCACGCCCGACACATATTGGTCGGAGCTATACAGCCCGTCGAGCGACGACACGCCCGAGTAGCCGCTGGTCATTGCAGCCGTGACCGCCTCCGCGCCAATGTCGGTGAGCTCCGGCCGGCCGGTTTGCACCGCCTCCACGATCACCTTGCCGTTCACGTCGGTCACAAACGCGTCGGCGCCCACATTGGGAA
>CAKUME010000030.1 GCA_934667575.1 uncultured Eubacteriales bacterium
TTTTCGGCGAGGATGCCCGGCAGGCGTGCGTCGCCAAACACCGCGCGCAGCGCGTCGGGGTCAATGGGCGTGCGCGGAGCCAGATGGGCGCGCGGGTCGTCGAATTGCAGAATCTTGCGGTATTCGTCGCACAGCAGCACCGCGCCCACCGCCACCTGCTCGCCGTGGTACGCGTCGAGCGTGGGGTTGAGCACGTCCATTTCCCACAAATGAGACAAATGGTGCTCGGCGCCGGACGCCGGGCGGGAGTTGCCCACCCCCTGCATGGCCAGGCCGGAGAGCACCAGCCCATACATCAGCCGCTCAATGGCGTCGGGGTCGCCGGCGGCGATCTGCGGCAGCTGCGCGCGCACCAGCGCCACGGCTTCCTCCTCCACGCCGATGATCGTGGCGCAGATATATTCGCCGGTGAGCAGATGGGCGGCGCGCCAGTCGAGCAGCGCGGTGTATTTGCCGAGCAGATCGCCCACCCCGGCGCCGATCAGGCGGCGGGGGCAGCGGGCAAACACGTCGCTGTCGGCGCAGAGCGCGATCGGCGGGGTGGAGGGGAACGTTTTTTTGCAGCCGCCCCAGGTCATGGCCGCCACGGTGGACACAAACCCGTCCACGCTGGGCGCGGTGGGCACCGCGACAAACGGAATGCCGTGCGCGTGGCCAATGTAGCGCGTGATGTCGTGCACGGTGCCCGAACCCACGGCGAGCAGCAGGTCGCAGCCGGCAACAGGCGCTTCGGCCGCCGCCACGGCGGCTTCGTCGGCGTGCAGCCCGGCGGGGTCGAGGATGACCTGCGCGGCGGGGTGCACCAGTCGGGCCACCGTTTCACCGGCGGCCGCCCAGGTGTTTTGGTCGCAGATGAGGCCGATGCGGTCAAACCGGCCGAGCCCGGCGATCATTTCGGGCAGCGTGTGCAGCGCGCCGCGCGCAATGCGGATGGCGCGCAGCGAAATGGGGTGCGGCCGCCCGCAGCGGCAGTCCGAACGGAAAGCGGAAAGATCAACTTGCATAATACAGTCCCTCTTTTGAGCATGATTTGGATCCTGTGTTTATTGTAGCACATTTGCGCGCCGCACGCAAGAAAAAAGCGCCCCGGGGGCGCAGCTCGTTGCCAAACGGACGGCCGGATGCCGGGCGAACGCGCCAAAATGCAGCGCGCGCCCGCAACAACTGCGCCGCTGCGCCGAACACCGCCCCAACTTTGTGAAAAAGTGCAGAAAATCGACTTTTTATGCATCAAAGCACTTGACACGCTGCGTTCGCTTTAGTATAATAATAGAATAAATTATCCAATGAGCGGAGAGGGGTTTTTCACGTTGAATTACGCGGAACTTTCGGCGCTGGTGCTCTATTTTGCGGTAGTCATCGGCGTGGGCATTTACTTTTTTGTGAAGGGCGGTAAGTCCGGCGGCGACAAAGAATACTTTTTGGGCGGCCGCAACATGGGCGGCTGGGTGGCCGCGCTGAGCGCCGGTGCGTCCGATATGAGCGCATGGGTGCTCATGGGCCTGCCGGGTTCGATTTATCTCTATGGCATCGGGCAGGTGTGGATCTCGGTCGGGCTGGTGATCGGCACGATCTGCGCGTGGGTCTTTGTTGCGCCGCGTCTGCGCCGCTACTCCATCCGCGCCAAGGATTCGATCACAATCCCGCAGTTTTTGACCAACCGGTTTTTGAGCGCGAACAAGGCGCTGCAAATCATCAGCGCGATCGTGTTTGTGGCGGTGTACTGCGTGTATTCCGCGTCGAGCATTTCGGCGTGCGGCACGCTGTTCAACACCGTGCTGGGAGTGAACCCGGAATACGCGATGATCGTGGCCACGGTGGTGATCGTGGTCTACACGTTCCTGGGCGGATTCAACGCGGTGTGCTGGACCGACTTTTTCCAGGGCATGCTGATGCTGGCCGCGCTGATGCTCGCGCCGATCATTGCGGTGGCGGCGATGCAGGCGCCCGACTTTGTGGCCCCGGCGGCGGCGCTTCCGGAGCACTACATGAACCTGCTTTCGTCGGGCAAGCCGGACTGGAAGAGCATATCGGACATTATCAGCGGACTGGGCTGGGGGCTCGGCTATTTTGGCATGCCGCACATTTTGGTGCGTTATATTTCGATCCGGTCGGAGCATGAGATGAAAAAATCGCAGTGGATCGGCTGCTTTTGGACCACGGTGATCGTGGCGATGGCTTCGGTGGTGGCGATCGTGGGCCGCAATTATCTGGGCGACGCGCTCACGCAGAACAACAGCCAGAACCTGATCTTTGTCACGCTGGTGCGGCAGCTGTTCCCGAGCTTTTTGGCGGGCGTGCTGCTCTCGGCCATTCTGGCTGCGGCCATGAGCACGGCCGACAGCCAGCTGCTTGCGTCGTCGTCGGCATTTGCGTCGGACGTGTATAAGCCGGTGTTGCGCAAAAATGCATCGGACAAAGAAATGCTCTGGGCGGGGCGCATTATTGTGATCGTGATCTCGCTGGCGGCGTTCTTTATTGCCAACGACCCGAACTGCAAGGGCATTATGGCGCTGGTGGAGTGCGCATGGGCGGGCTTTGGCGCTGCGTTTGGCCCGGTGATTCTGCTCGCGCTCTATTGGAAGCGGCTCACCTATTCCGGCGCGGTGGCCGGCATTTCGGTGGGCTTTGTGGTGGACGCGCTGTGGTACGCGTTTTTGTCCGGCAAAACGAATATTTATGAAATCGTGCCGGGCTTTTTCTGCGGCCTGATCGCGGCGGTGGTGGTGTCGCTGCTGAGCAAAGCGCCCTCGGCCGAGGTGCAGAAGCTGTTTGACGAGTTTAATCAGCCCACGGACTGAAAAACAATCGGATCAAAAAGATAAACAAACACCCGGCCGCACTGCGCGTTTGGCAGAGCGGCCGGGTGTTTGCTGTGCGATTCAGCCATGCGCGGATTCGCGCCCGGCGCGGCGGGCGGCGCGCGGCGATGCGCCGAATTTTTGCTTGTATTCGCGCAAAAAGTGCGAAAGCGAGTGGAACCCGCAGGCGTAGCACACCTCGGTAACGGAAAGGTCGCTCGCGAGCAGCAGCTTGCGCGCGTAGTCGAGCTTGAGCGCCGAAAGATATTCCTTGTAGGTGCGGCCGGTTTCGCGGTGGAACAGCGCGCTGAAATAGCTCGGGTTAAAGCCGCAGCGCTGCGCGGTTTGCGCCATGGGCGGGTCTTCGCGAAAGTGGCCGTGCAGATAGGTGAGCGTTTTGCGCAGCGGCGCGTCGAGCGCCGGGGCCGCGGGCGCCGACTGGGCGCACTGGCGCGCGGCGCGGATAAATATGCAGTCGAGCAGGTGTCGGATGATCTCTTCGCGGTAGGGCGCGTTGGCATCGAATTCGTGCACGGCCATTTTCATCAGCGCGGCCAGCTCGTCAAAATCGTCGCCGCAAAGCCGCGCGGCAATGTTCTGCTCCGAGTGCAGAATGCGGTGCAGCAGGCTTTCCTCCACGATCGATTCCTGAAACATGAGGTTGTAGGCCGTGACGGGCGTGAACAGGTGCACCTCGTGAAAATCGGTGGGGCGGAGCAAATAAACGTCGCCGGGGCCGATCTCGTAGGACGCGCCGTTGAGCACATGCTGCGCGCGGCCGGAAAGGATCAGCTCGATCTCAAAGCAGTCGTGCCAGTGCAGCGGATAATCGCGCAGCTGCTTTTTGCGGATGAGCACATTCGATTTGCTGTTTTTCATGTCGTGAATGTGCAGCCGGGTGCAATCCGGTTCAAAGGTCACGGCGTTCGCCCCTTTCGTGCGCCGCGCGGCGCGGTGATATGTTCAGTATATCGCTTTTTTTCGGATTCGTCAAGATAAATCCGAAATTTTGCAAAATCGAATGCGCGCAAAAAAGCCGCTCCGCCGGTGCAGTCGAATGCCCGGCGGGAGCGGAAATTTTTTGGAATATGCGGCGCGCAGATCGGCGGGCAGACGCACCGCCCGGCGAAATGCGCGCACGCATGCGCAAAGCGGGATTACAGCAGCTGCGTGTACACCGGGAAGCGGTCGCACAGGGCCTTGGTTTCGGCGAGCAGCGCCGCGCGCGAGCCCTCAAAGTCCACGGCCGCACGCTTCATCATGTGGCCAATGGCTTCCATTTCCGGTTCACGGAAGCCGCGGGTGGTGGCCGCAGGCGTGCCCACGCGGATGCCGCTGGTCACAAACGGCTTTTCGGGGTCGTTCGGAATGGTGTTTTTATTCACGGTGATGCACACTTCATCCAACCGGCGCTCCATTTCTTTGCCGGTGAGGTGGAACGGCCGCAGGTCGATCAGCATCAGGTGGTTGTCGGTGCCGCCCGACACCAGCTCAAAGCCCTCGGCGAGCAGCGTTTTGGCCAGCGCCTGCGCGTTGAGCACGATCTGCTGCTGATAGGTGCGGAATTCCGGCTTTAGCGCTTCGCCGAAGCACACCGCCTTGGCCGCGATGATGTGCATCAGCGGGCCGCCCTGCGTGCCCGGGAACACGGCCTTGTCGATCGCCTTGGCCAGCTCCTCGCGGCAGAGGATCATGCCGCCGCGCGGGCCGCGCAGCGTTTTGTGCGTGGTGGTCGTGACCACGTCGGCATACGGCACCGGCGACGGATGCAGCCCGGCGGCCACCAGCCCCGCGATGTGCGCCATGTCCACCATCAAATAGGCGCCCACCGACTTGGCAATTTTGCCCATGCGCGCAAAGTCGATCACACGCGGATAGGCCGACGCGCCCGCCACGATCAGCTTGGGGCGGCATTCCTTCGCGAGTGCCTCGAGCTTATCGTAGTCGATGCGCTGCGTGACCGGGTCCACGCCGTAGGGCACAAAGTGGAAATATTTGCCCGAAAGGTTCACCGGGCTGCCGTGGGTCAAATGGCCGCCCTGCGACAGATCCATGCCCATCACCGTGTCGCCCGGCTGAAGCAGCGCAAAATAAACGGCGGTGTTGGCCTGCGCGCCGCTGTGGGGCTGCACATTGGCGTGCTCCGCGCCAAACAGCTCCTTGGCGCGATCCTGCGCCAGCCGCTCCACGATGTCCACATATTGGCAGCCGCCGTAGTAGCGCTTGCCCGGGTAGCCTTCGGCATATTTATTCGTCAGCGCGCTGCCCATTGCCGCCATCACCGCGGGCGAAACGTAGTTTTCGGACGCGATCAGCTCAATGTTCCGTTCCTGGCGCCCCATTTCCAGCCCGACGGCTTCGGCCACTGCGGGGTCGGTCGCGCGCAGAAATTCCGCTGCGCCTGCAATTTTTTGCTCCATGGTTGGTTCCACCTTTCGTTGTTTGGGCAACAGCCCATGCATTTTGCTCAAAAAATATTGTAGCACGAAAGCGCCGCAAAGTCAACGCTCCGCGCCCCGTTCGGGCGAAAATACGCCGGACGCCCGGCGGACACAGCAAAGCGCGCTCCCGCAGGAACGCGCTTTGCTGCACGACGGATGCGCCGTTATTTATCCGTGCGCACGTCGCTGAGCGAGCGCACACGCTCGTGCGGAATGGGCTTCCATTCCACTTTTTTGAAGATCGCAAACAGCGGCATGGGGATGTAGGTCATCATAAACAACGGAAAGGTGAACATATAGAGAATTTTTTTGCGCGTGGCGCAGTAAATATGCTTCCATTCCGACACGGTGGCGATCAGCCCCACCACAAAGAACAGCAGATAGGTGCTGCCGAGCAGCTTGCCCACCGACAGCGCCAGCTCGGCCGCGTCGCGCCCTTCGATGAAGGTGAGCACAATGCACACCACGTTCCACACCAGCGCCAGCGCCGACAGGATCATCGCCGGGAAAAACGACATGAACATATCAAAGCTCGAGAACTGGTGCGTCATGCTGCGTAGCAGCCGCGCGCCGTATTCGCGGAACACCAGCCAGCCGCCGCGCGCCCAGCGCATGCGCTGCTTCCAGCTTGCCGCAAATTTGACCGGCTGCTCGTCGTAGAACACCGCGTGCTCGCAGTAGCCGATTTTTTCGCCCTTGAGGATCTGACATACCGTGAACTGCGTGTCCTCCGTGATGAGAAAATATTTCCAGCCGCCCGCCTCGAGCAGCACGTCGCGGTGCACCAAAAAACCGGTGCCGGACACGATGCAGCTGCTGCCGATGCGCATCCGCGCGCGGTTCAAAAACTGGGAATCGCGCAGGAACCACATCGAGTTGCCCGCCGAGATCCAGCTGTCGCCGTAATTTTTGGAGTTGCGGAACGAGGTGACGATCCGGTAGCCGTCCGAAAACGTGTGGTTCATCTCCTCAATGTAGTTCGGCTCCACCACGTTGTCGGCGTCGAACACGAAAAAACCGTCGAATGCATCGCTGCCGTAGGTGGACTGAATGTGCTGGAGCAGGCAGTCGAGCGCATAGCCCTTGCCGATCTGCACCGTGTTGAACCGCTCGATCACCTCGGCACCGCACGCACGCGCCAGCTCGGCGGTGTTGTCGGTGCAGTTGTCGGCGATCACAAAAATCGACACCAGCTCGGCCGGGTAGGTTTGATGCTTCAGGCTTTCGATGAGCTGCGCGATCACCGGCGCCTCGTTGCGCGCGGCGATCAGCACCGCATAGCGGTGCGGCTTGGGCGCGCTGCGGTGCGGCTTTTCCTTTTTGAAGATCGAAATGGGAATATAGACGAACTGATAGCAGTAGGACAGTGTGAAAATCAGCGCGATAATCGTGTTCACCAGCGTGATTTTATTCATGACACGGCGCCTCCTTTGGCGGCAAGATTTTTGTCATTCAACCGCAGGCTGACCCGCAGGCATTCCATGCGGAACTGTTCGTGCGATTTATAAAACGGACAAGACGCACATTGCAGCTCGGTGAGCGCGGTGCACCGGTCGTCGTCGGCGCGGTAGGCAAAGCAGTCGGCTTTGCGCGCGGCAGAATTGTTCATGGCAGCTTCGCTCCTTTGTTAGTGGGGGAGTCCGCCGCGCCCATGGGCAGCAGCGGCAAAAATATGCGGGTGATGTAGGTGTGGGGGTCGGCGGCGTCGGGGCCGCACACAAACTCGCCGTCCAGCTCGCGAATGAGCTTGCGGCAGGTGCTCACGCCGATCTGCGTGCTTTCGGCGGTTTTGGGCCGCGCGGTGTTGGAAAACAAAATGCAGAAGCGCAGCTTTTCGCGCCCGGTAAAAATCACAATGGGCTGCGCGGGGTCGGCGTATTTTTCCAGATTGGAGAACAGATTGTCCATCACGCGCTGCATCGATTCCACATTCACCGCAATGCGGCACCCGGCCGCGCGGTCGGCCACGCGGAACCGGTAGCCTTTTTCTTCGAGCAGCAGCGTGCGTTCGCCAATGAGCTGCTCCATGAGAATCTGCGCGTCGTAGGGCTGGCGCGCCACTTCCTCTTTGGGGCGGGCATACACGGTAAAGTAGCGGAACAGCTCGTCGCTCAGCGTTTTGATGCGCATGGCCTTTTCGAGCGCGGTGTGCGCGTAGCGCCGGCGCTCCTCGTCGGTGGTGTCGGGCTCGGCCATCAGGTTCAGGTAGCCGATCAGCGCAGTGAGCGGCGTGCGCAGGTCGTGCGACAGCGAGGTGATCAAATCGCGGTTTGCCTGCCACGCTACGGTTTCGAGCTGCATCTGCGTGATGATCGACGTGCGCATGCTGTCCACGTCGTGGGCGAGCGTGTCGAGTTCGCCGGGGCCGCCCGCGCGGATCTCGTGGCTCATCTGTCCCTGCCGCACGGCGTTCACGTCTTCCGACAGCCGGATCACCGACCGGGTGACTCGCCGGTGATAGCGCAGCACGATGAGCAAAAACACCAGCACCGCGCCGCCCACCGCAAAGATGAACACGAGCAGATACCCGCGCCCGCCGCCCAGATCCTGCATGACCACGCGGTAAACGCCGTCGGAAAACTGCACGGCGGCCGTGGTGGTGGTGGAGCGCAGCAGCTGGTCGGAGCCGAATGCGCCGATGGAAATCGAAAGCGGCGAATGGTCGGTTTTGGGCGTGCCGGGCATGGCGTTGCTGCCCGAATCGTAGAACACGCGCTTGTCGCGCGACACACGCAGCGACACGCCGCGGTTGCTGTGCACCCATGCCCGCAGCGCATCCAGATCGGTGCCGCTCACCTCGTAACGCGTGACGTACTGCTGGAACTGCGTCATGCGGGTTTCGCCGCGCAGCTGCATGTTTTGGGGCGAGAGCACCACATAATATACGAACAGCCCACCGCCCACGCACACGGCCAAAAACAGCCCGACCGCCGCCGCAATGCCGCCCAGCAGCGCGCCTGCAAGCTGCGCCCGCAGCGACACAAAAACCTTACGGCTCATAGCGGTAGCCCTCTCCCCACACGGTGCGCAGCAGCATGGGGTGCGCCGGATCCTGCTCGAGCTTTTTGCGCAGCTTGAGAATGTGCACCATCACGGTGTTGGCCGAGGAAGGAAAATACGGATAGTGCCACACGTTTTCGTATAGCGTGCGGTTATCGAGCACTTCGCCGGCGTGCGCCGCAAAAAATGCGAGCAGCTCATATTCGCGGTCGGTGAGCGCAATTTCCTCGCCGCCCCGGCGCACGCGCTTTTGCTCCGGGCAGAGCGAGAGCCCCTGCGGCGCGGCGGGGGCGGCGTTTTTGCCCTGATACACGCGGTAGCGGCGCAGCAGCGATTCCACCCGGCGCACGAGCTCGGCGGGGGAGAACGGCTTGGTGAGATAATCGTCGCCGCCCACGGCGAACGCGGTTTGCTTGTCCGATTCCTGCGACTTGGCCGAAAGGAACAGCACCGGCGCGGTACTGTTTTGGCGCAGCGCGGCGCAGGTGTCGGTGCCGGAAAGCTCGGGCATGAGAATATCAAGAATAATCAGGTCGATATCGGGATGCTGCTGCATCTGCGCGAGCGCCGCCGCACCGCTTTGCGCGGTGTAAACGGTGCAGCCG
>CAKUME010000031.1 GCA_934667575.1 uncultured Eubacteriales bacterium
CTGCATATCCATTTGTTCCAGCTTGTCCAGCAGGACGAATCCGCAGTCGGGATTGAGCTGCCGCACAATCGCGGTCGCAACGCGCAGCTGATCGGAGCCTGACATATCCCGCCAGTGCTTGCCGCGGTACAGCAACAGCCCGTCCTGTACATCCAGCTCCGGCAGCGGCAGGTGTGCACCGTTGAGCAGTGCCATCCGATCACTGCGCAGCTGGTCGATTTGACTGCTCAGTTGCTTGTATTCTTCGGCGTATTCGTTCGCTTCTGCATCGGCGTGTGCGTGGTCGAGATTGGCGCGCACCTGCCGGTTGATTTCCTCGATATTGCGGATACTGGATTCCAGTTCGGCGGTGGATTCGTCCTGCAGTTCTTCGGCGGTTTTAAAAGCGATTGTCATATCTTTTTCCGCTTTCATCAACTGCTGCGTGTAACGGTCAAGTTCTTCGCGCAAACTGTTGACCTTTTGCGCAAGGGCATTTCTTTCTGCCTGCAGTTTATAGGCATTGCTACGTTTTTGCTGGTTCTCGCCGTTACGGGCGAGAATTTCCTGCTGCCTTAAAATCAGCTCAGTTGCGCTTACCGGCTCGTCCGGCACGCCCTCGTATACGGTCATTTCGTCTGCGTGCTTGCGCTTTGCGGTCGCGATCTGGCCGATGGTGGTGCGCTTGTTGTACGCTCCTTTGATGTCCCGATCCAGCGCTTGCAGCCGGTCGCCCACACCGATGATGCGCAGCAGGATGTCCGCCTTTTCGCGGTCGGACGCCTGCATAAATTTCGGCAGATCGAGCGCGAGCTGTTCCACAAACTCGTCGAGGATCTGTTGGCCACCTTTGCGTCCGGTCTGGTCGGTGACGGTGAGGTCGCTGTTTTTGCCCTTGCGCTCCACCAGCAGCCCGTTGCTCAGCCGCAGCCGCAGGTGCGGTGGGTTGACGGAGCCGTCACGTTGGGCAGCGTCCGGGCGGTATTTGTTGCCGCCGAGCGCCCAGGCAATTGCGTCCAGCACGGAGGTTTTGCCCTGGTTGTTGTTGCCGCCGATCAGTGTCAGGCCATTCTCGTCCGGCCGGAGCTGCACGGCTTTGATGCGTTTGACGTTTTCCGCCTCAAACGCGGTGATTTTAATACTCATATGTGGTCATGTCCTTTCTTACTTTTTCAAAAATTTCCGCGCACCGCTCGTAAATCGCACGCTTTAATTCCGGCCGCAGCGTCGATGCGCGGGGACGTGCCAGCCGCCAGGCGTTGTCGATCGTCCGCCAAAATTGCATTCCCGCGTCGTATGCGTCGTGTTCAGCTTGCTCCGGGTCGTCGGATGCCGGCGCTTGTTTGCGCATCATTTCCACAGCGAGCGCCTGTGCCTTTTCCTGTGCGCGGCGTTCCACCTCGGTTTCGTCCACTTCCACAGCTACTTCCACCGGTCGAGCCTCCAATTCTTCAGCGCGCGCTTTCCAGGCATCCCGGTCGGCGCAGACTTCGGCGTACTGCTCGGAGCGGCGCCGGAGCATTTCCTGCGTTTTCGACCCGGCTTCCAACAGCTTCTTTTGATCGCGATTTGTGCGTTCCAATCGCTCAATCTTGTTGTCTTTTTCTTTTAATGCCGCCTGATACTCCTTGTTTGTCGCGATCTCGCCCTTTTTCACCCGCTCCACCAGCTCCGGCGGGGCGGAGGGTTTGGCGGCGGCGTAAAGGAGGGTGATGGGCAGGGCTTCCAACACCTTTTGTTCGTTCGGCGTAGAGCGAATCATCAGGTCGGACACCTGCAACATACGATACGCTGTACGCTGGTTAAGCCCCACACTTTCGCACCATGCACAAAAAGTGCGTTCGTTTTCCTCTGATTTCCGCCCGTCGTGACACGATGTCACAAGCTCGTCGTGCGCCATCCCCACGGCATTTGTGATCGTGCGGTACGCCGCTTTCGCGGTGCGGTACCCGCTCCGGATCATATCCTCCGCGCTGTGAAGCGTGGCAATGGCTTGGTCACTCAATCCGGCGTAATCAAAGGCGGGTGTCGCATCCTGGGCCGCAGTGATTGCCGTCTCCGGCTGGTAGTCGGGGCAGGCTGCAACCCGCTCGCCGCAGGCGCTCTCCGGATCACTCGCAAATTGCAGGTCCGGGTGCCACTCACAGCAGCATCCGTTTGGGCCGTCGCTGCCGGGGTCGCGTGCGCAGGTCGCGCAAAGGCATCCGTGTGCAATGTCGGGGTGGCAGTTGTGGTTAATCATGCTCGCTGCCTCCGTCCAGTACGGCGGTCGGCACCAGGCACTCTTGGTACTGCACGCCCTTGATCCAGTGCGTCCGGCCGTGGATGCGGCAGATCTGTTTGATCGGCACGGTGCCGCTCGGCTCCGGCTCGGTGTCAGTCAGCATCTGCAGCAGCATCTTGATCTCGTCCTTGTGCAGGCTGCTCCAATCCTCGTCACCGGGCATGCAGTGCACGACCACGACCGGACCATGCAGATACGGCAGCGCACGGTTGGCTGGCATGCCGTTAATCGCGCCCTCTTCGTTGACAATGGCCAGCAGGCCGTGCCCGATCGGTGCTGTCTCGATGTAGCCGCCCACCAACGCTTGATATGCGGACAGCTCGTTCTGGATATTCCGCAGTTCGGCGCGGCCGTCTGCGGGGATGTACATTACTTTCATTTTGGTTTCACTCCTTGTCTTTGGATGCACCGGTCAAAGTGTGAAGCGGATTCCACTCGCTCCCGCTCCTTGCGCAGCTTTTGTGCTTGCATGAGCCGGATGCAGCTTGCATCGTCGTCGGCCTGCAGCTTCGCGCGACCGGGCTCATATTTGGGGCACTGCTCACCGTCTGCCGGCTTACCGCGCAGCTGACCGGTGTAATAGTTGTATCCGCAGAGCGTGCACCCGCTGGCCTGCATCCGGTATTTGCAGCTTGGGCACTCCGGACGCAGCAGCCGCCGCTCTACGACCTTTCGCTGCGGCACTTTGCGCGGCCGCTCTGCGTATTTGTACGGGCTCATGGTCATTTGCGGCGGCCCTCCAAAATCTGCGGGTCGAGCACGGCAAAGTGCATCAGCTCGTCCCGGTTGCGGGCGATGCGCGTGCGGATTGCGATTGCACGCGCTGCTTCCCGCTCCGCCCTGCGCCGCATCCGGCTCTCGGCCGCAACCAGGATTACCGTAACGGCCGTGCTGGCCAAAATTACGGCCAGCAGGATGTATTTGAGTGTTTCCATTGGGTTATGCCCTCTTTCACTGCGTTATTTTCTCACCGGTACCTCAATCCCCGTGTGCTCCGTGAATTTTGTCGTGGATATGAAGTAACTCCAATTTTTCAGTTTTACCGCATACCCCCACGGGAACACCCCGTCGCGCAGCCCCTGTGTCACAAACTCTTTTGATTTGCCGAGCAGGCGCGCGGCGAGATCGACGGGAAGATTGATTGCCGAATCAGTTTGGACCGTTGCAGCAGCCTCAAACTGCTCGAAATAATCGTCCTGCACGCCCAATGCCTGGGCGATTTCTTTTCTGCGCCCTTTTGCGGGCTCGTTTTTGCCTGAAAGATACTGGCTGATCGAGGACTTGCCAATTCCGGTAAGGTTGGAAAGTTCGGACTGGGTCAAGTCCAATTCGGCCATCAGCACTTTCAGTTTTTCTGCAAATGCCATTTCACTTCATCCTTTTTTATTTGAAGAGCATAAGAACGAGCCTTGCCACCATCATGATGAGGATCAGCAAGTCCAGAGTAAACATAGCGTTTTGCATTCTCAATTGCCTCCTTTCGCGCCAAAAATCAGTGTTTTTTGTCCTCCGCCAGCCGCCGTTTGCGGTACTCGTCGTACTGCTTGCGGTATGTGTAGCTTGGGCCAAAGACATTCCACGCGGCCTTAACCAGATTTGGCTCATACGGCCGGATTTTCTCAAGCTGTTCCGCCGCAGAGGACGATATTGCGCATCCGCAGCAGCCGGTGCGTGTCAGCCCGTACACCTCATATGCGTCGGAGTAGCGGATACCGTAGTGATCTTTGTACCACGCCTTATCCGCGTCGGTGACGTAGTACAGCGGGCGGAGCCGATACTGGCCGTCTGCTGTCTCCGTAAAGCACATCGTGGTGCAGTCTTTACGCGGCACCGATCTCATGCCGCCTTCGGCGCGGCGCTCGCCGGTAATGACCATGTCATAGTCTTTTTGCACCGAGTGGGCCAGTTGCTTTTTGCAGCAATCACAGCACCGGTTTGAGACCTTAAAGGGTATCGGATAGTCGATGATAAAATCCAAAAGATACTTGGACGATCCGATTACCAGCTGGATTTCCGGCCGCGGCTCTCCTTTGGAGTTGCAGCCGCACAAAAAATTGATGGTGCTTTCGCACTTCGGATACCGCCGCCGCAGTTCTTCTCGCTTGGCGATTTTGTCCTCGGCTCCGGCGTACTCTGCCGCGATGGATAGCGGGATGCCTTTTTTCTGCACGCCCTCCAGCCCAGCGGATACGATCTTTGAGACAAAGGGCAAACCGTACTCTCTGGTCGCCAGCACGATATTTTTCTTGGGCCGGTACTCGTGGATATCCACCCCGTACTTCTCCGCCATTTCGCGCTTGTGCCGCTTGATGGCCTCCATTTCCAGCCCAGTGTTAAAAAAACAATATTGGACTGGCGGCAGGCCGAAAATCTTCCTCGTGTTCTCGATCAGGTGCAGCAGGATATCGCTGTCGCTGCCGCCGGAGTACGAGCATATCGCGTGCGGGTGCTCCCGCAATCGCTTTGCGACGATGCTTTGGATCGCTTGAAATTTTGCGGGCGCGTCAAAATCCGCATACGCGGGTCGATCTGTGTATACCCGACTTTTGATTACTTCCTTTCCCATTTTGATGGTTTCCTTTCATTTTTGTCGCAAGAATTTCTTGTCTGCTCTCCCAAATCGTGCTATAATGATTTTGAGAGAGGGGGTGATAATATGGGTGCTGACACTTTATTACACGCGGCCCTGTTAAAAAATTTTGAAATGCTGAATGATACCATATCCAAACAAATATCTCGATCGTTTCAGACGATCGATGTCCGCTCCTATACCCGTATTTTGAATGACACTATCACAGATATTTGTCAATCTGCGATGTGCCGCCAAAACGAAGTTTTGGCAAGCCGGCTGCGATTGGTCCAGAATCGCGCTGAAAATCTGTGTGACACGGTTGCAAAAAGCGGGGATGAAGCGACTGAGCTATCGTCGGATGTGTGTGCGAGTTTTTGCCAAATCAATCGGCTGTGCAAGCGCCAAAGCGGATGACTTTCGCGGAGTTTTGGCAAATGGTCGGTGTCTTGGTTAATCTGTTGGCCCTTGTTTATCAGATCGCGTCTAACGCGGCCGATAAAAAGCAGAGTGCCGCGCCGTTACCCGAGCAATGCATTGTAGATCGCGTCGATCTTGGTGCTGATTTCACGCAGCATGGCGACGATGTCAACCAATGCGCTATGCTGGTTTTGGATGCAGTCAACGATTGTTTCCAGCAGCTCATTCATGATGCGCCCGTCGCGCGTGATGAGCATCTCGGTCAGCGCGAGGATAACCTGTGATATAGTCACACAGGTTATCGACCGTCTTATTCGGTGCAGCTCCCACTCCTCCGGGGTGCGGGCTGCATTGTTTTTCTTGCGCTTCAGATTCAACTTTCACATTCACCTCCGTTGTAGACTTTTTGCCTACTTATTGCGCAAAAAAAATTGCGACACGCTCCGCCTCGGTCAACCCGAGCAGGTCATACAGCATTTGAATTTCGCTTGCACGGAATTCTTGCTTGTTCGTGACTTTATTTAACAAGCCTTGGTATGTGATGCCGATTTTGTCGGCGATATACCCCATACGGAGCCCAGACATGCGAATTTTTTCGCGGAGCAGTTTAGTGTTTGTCATGATTATCACCCCCTTTCGTGTCAGTCGTGTTGGCGTTTTGTCTACGTTTTAGATTATAAATCTTTGTAGACGTTTTGTCAATAGCTTTTTAGAAAAAAATAAAAAAATGTTGACATTCGGCCAACGTCGCAGTATAATAAAAGCAAAAGCAGGCCGAAAGGAAGTGCATTATCATGGCTACAATCGGGAGCCGCATCCGCGCGCGTCGAGAAGAACTTGGACTGTCGCAGGATGAACTCGCCCAAAAGCTACAATATCGGTCCCGCTCGTCTATCAATAAAATAGAACTGGATCAGAGAGACCTGCCACAATCTAAAATTAAGGCCATTGCCGACGCGCTGAATACCACGCCCGCATATATTATGGGATGGGACACACAAAAAAACGACATCGACCTTTTCACCGTCCCCGGCATACTCCCCGTGCCGAAGATGGTGCGCAAGCCGCTGATCGGCACGATCGCGTGCGGCACGCCAATCCTGGCGGAGCAAAATGTGGACAAATACATATCCGTGCCGGAGGATATCCGCTGCGACTTTGTGCTCCGCTGCGAGGGCGACAGCATGATTGGCGTGCACATTATGCCAGGTGCATCAGTGTACATCCGGGAGCAGCAGGACGTAGAAAATGGTGACATTGCGGCCGTGATTGTGGACGATGAGCGCGCAACGCTCAAAAAGGTGTACAAGACGGATAGCGCGATTACCCTGCTGGCCGAAAATCCGGCCTATCCCCCGATCATCATCACCGGCGAGCGGCTAAATCATGTGCGAATCCTCGGCAGCGTAGTAGCGTGGACAAATTATCTGTAAAAACCTATTGACAACGGGTGCGCGTGTGCTGTATAATAGTGGTGAGCCTTACAGCAATGTCAAGGCCACGCCGTTGCTCCGCAAGGGGCGCGTGGATTGAAATAAGCGACGAAGATCAGCAGAAGCCGATCAATGTGAGCACGCAATCAATTATGTTTGCTTGCGCAACAGCAAAGCACCCGTCACCGGTCATTAAGATCGATGGCGGGTGTTTTGTCGTAAAAAACGGGGCCCCGGTGCTGCAACACCAGGGCCCCTGAATGACCGAAAATCGAGATGAAGTGATTTTTGGCGGTCGATTATATTATACCGCCAAAATCAGAAAACTGCAAGAGGGGCGGTATAAAATTATGAAAAATCCAAACGGTTATGGCACCGTAACAAAGCTGTCCGGGAACCGGCGCAAGCCCTACGTTGTAAAGGAGGGCATGTCCGGCAGGCAGAAGCCTATCGGGTATGCGGCCACACGCGAAGAGGGGCTGATTATGCTCGCCAATTACAATAAAAATCCCTGGAATATCGAGGCGGACAAAATCACGCTGCAGGAGCTCTACGACTTGTGGCTCGAAAAGCGGGCGGTGAAATTGGGCACCGCAAATCAAAGTGCTCTAAAGTCCGCATATAAGCATTGTGTCAAGCTGGCAAATGTGCGGTACAATCAAATTAAGTCCTACCAAATGCAGGATTGCATCGACAAATGCGGCAGAGGGTATGCCACCCAGGGCGCGATCAAAAATCTTTGGAGCCATCTGGATCACTTCGCAATGGAGCTTGACATCATATCCAAGCAGTGCTCAATCTTATTAACTTCCGACCCCACCCCCGAGACGACAAAAGGGGTTTTTAGCGACGAAGAAGTTTCCCGTCTGTGGCAAAATCAAAGTTTGGCGTGGGTTGATTCCGTTCTGTTTTTTCTGTACACTGGTTTCCGCATCTCGGAGATGCTGGCCCTCAAAACGTCCGACGTTGACTTGCAGGCGCAGACAATGACCGGCGGGACAAAAACAGCGGCCGGCAAAAACCGCATCGTCCCCATACACTCCAAAATTCACGACATCGTGATGCGGCGCTACGCACAATCCCAGAGCGGATACCTGTTTGAGTGCAACGGTCAGCGGCTATCCATGCGGCATTACCGTGTGTTCTGGGCTGACCTCATGTCCGAGCTGCACATGGACCACACCCCGCATGAGTGCCGCCACACGTTCCGCTCCCGCCTGGATTCCGCGGGCGCCAATAAGGTTTGCATTGACCGGATAATGGGGCACAAATCGGCAGGGACCGGCGAACGAGTTTACACACATAAAACCATCGAAGAATTACGTTCAAATATTGAACTAATAACAAATTAGTAACAAACGGGTCAAAAAACTCCGATTTATCAAGGCTTTTCGCTGTTTTGTGCTATATCTTACCATATAAACCAGTTCAACGCAAGAGGGAGCGAGCGAGGGCATGGCATTTTCTCAGATGATCGCAGCGGCGCAGGCCGCGCTGGGCCACATCGGGTGGACAGTTTTGGTGCAGGGGTTGGGCGCATTGGGCGTGCTTGCAAGCGTGATCGCATTTCAGTGCCGGTCGCACCGAAAAATCATGTTTTTCCGCACGATGAACGAGCTGCTGTTCGGTGTGCAATATCTGCTGTTGGGCGCCTACACCGGTGCCGCGATGAATTTGGTGGGCTGCGTGCGCAACGAGGTGTTTGCGCGGCAGGTGGCGCACAAACGCAGCACCACGGCCACGCGCGTGATTTTCAGCGTGCTGTTTCTGGCTTTTTCGGCGCTGACGTGGAGCGGCGGCAAAAGCGTGCTGATCGCTGCAGCCAAGGTGGCCTCCACATTTGCCTACGGATGCAAAAACACGGTGCGCATGCGTTATATTGTGCTGGCCACCAGCGCCGTGTGGTTTACCTATAATCTGCTGGTCGGCTCGGCGGCAGGCGTGGTCTGTGAAGCGTTCACCATCAGTTCCATTCTGGTGGCGCTGATCCGCATTCACCGTTCCGGTTCGTCGGCTTCCAC
>CAKUME010000032.1 GCA_934667575.1 uncultured Eubacteriales bacterium
ATGCGGTGGAGATCATATCGCTCATCACATCGCCGTCGTAGTTCTTGCACGCCCAGATAAAACCGCCTTGGCTGCGGATTACGCGCGCCACGGCATCATCGATCAGCGTGTAGAAATAGGTGATGCCCAGTTTTTCAAACTCGGCTTTGTAGTCCTTGTTATAAATCTCCTCAAACAACAGCTTAAACGTCTGGTCATACTGCTTGGAGATGGTATCTTTTGTGGAGAACCACAGATCCTGCTTGGTTTGAATGGCATAACGGAAGCAGGAATGCGCAAACGAAATGATCGAGGAATCTTTATTGTACTGCCCTTGCAGCACACCGGGGCATTCAAAGTCGTAGATGGTTTTGCGGAACGAAGTGCCGTCTTCGCCGGTATAAAGCAGCTCGGCTTTGCCCGGACCGGGCACGCGGAATTCGGTCGCCTTGTACACATCGCCATAGGCATGGCGCGCGATGGTGATCGGCTTTTTCCAGCTGCGCACCGACGGCTTGATCGAATCGATCACGATCGGGGTACGAAACACGGTGCCGTCCAGAATGGCGCGAATGGTGCCGTTCGGGCTTTTCCACATTTCGGAGAGATGGTATTCCTCTACGCGCTGTTTGTTCGGTGTGATGGTGGCGCACTTGACCGAAACACCGTATTTTTTGATCGTGACCTGATCCTTCGTGTTTTCGCGATTGACGAGCGACAAATCATAATACTCGGTTTTGAGGTCGATAAAAGGCAGCAGCAGCTCGTCTTTGATCATTTGCCAAATGACCCGAGTCATTTCGTCGCCGTCCATTTCGACCAGCGGCGTTTTCATCTGAATTTTGCACAGCAGATTCATGGGATGATTCCTTCCTTTCCGTTGCTTATCCGCGTTTGGTGTAGGGGAGCAGGCCGCCGGCCATCAGCATATCGGCTTGGCGCTCGGTGAACGAGCAGACCAGCGGAATGGACTTGCCGGTGGTGTGGTCGATCAGCGTAATCGAGCCGGAGTGCAGCGCGTCGTGCACATGGTCGAGCTCCAGTGCATCGCCCTGATTGAGCAGATCATAATCCGCCGGGTCGGCAAACGTGAGCGGCAGAATGCCCGCGTTGATGAGGTTTGCCGCATGGATGCGCGCAAAGCTCTTGGCTACCACCGCTTTTACGCCGAGATAAAGCGGAACGAGCGCCGCGTGCTCGCGGGAAGATCCCTGGCCGTAGTTCACGCCGCCCACCAGAATCGAGGAACCGGCCGCCTTGGCGCGCTCGGCAAAGGTTTCGTCGCACACGGCAAAGCAGAACTTAGAGAGATAGGGAATATTCGAACGATAGGGGAGGATTTTTGCGCCTGCAGGCATAATGTGGTCGGTGGTAATATTATCACCCACTTTAAGTGTGAGCGGCGCGGCAATCGTGTCCGGCAGCGGTACGGTGGTGGGGAACGGTTTAATGTTCGGTCCGCGCAAAATTTCCACGCTCGCAGCTTCCTCCGGCGAGGCGGGCATCAACACGGCGTTGTCGTTCACGCGGAACGACTCGGGCATATGAATTTCGGGGTAATCGCCCAGCGTGCGCGGGTCGGTAATATGGCCGGTGAGCGCCGATGCGGCGGCCAGTTCCGGCGAAACCAGATAGACCTGTGCGTCACGGGTGCCGCTGCGGCCCTCGAAGTTGCGGTTGAATGTGCGCAGCGAAACACCGCCTGAGTTCGGCGAAAAGCCCATGCCAATGCAGGGACCGCACGCGCATTCGAGCACCCGCGCGCCCGCAGCAATAATGTCGGACAGCGCGCCGCAGTCGGCGAGCATGGTGAGCACCTGCTTGGAGCCGGGCGACACCGACAGGCTCACGGAGTCGCTGATCTTTTTGCCTTTGAGGATCGCCGCTACGCGCAGCATATCGCGCAGCGAGGAATTGGTGCACGAACCGATGCAGACCTGATCGACCTTGATGTTCGACAACTCTGCGGCGGTTTTCACGTTGTCCGGCATATGCGGACATGCCAGCAGCGGCTGAAGCTCGGACAGATTGATGTCGATCACACGGTCATATTCCGCATCCGAATCGCTGGCCAACGGAATATAATCTTCACCGCGGCCCTGTGCCTCGAGAAATGCGCGCGTGATTTCGTCCGAGGGGAAAATCGAGGTGGTCGCGCCGAGCTCGGTGCCCATATTGGTGATGGTGGCACGCTCCGGCACGCTCAGGGTTTTGACGCCCTCGCCGCCCCATTCGATGATCGCACCCACGCCGCCTTTTACAGACAGGATGCGCAAAATCTCCAAGCTCACGTCTTTGGCGCTGACCCACGGCTGCAAGCGGCCGGTCAGATTCACCTTATACATTTTGGGCATGGTGATGTAATAGGCACCGCCGCCCATGGCGACCGCCACGTCCATGCCGCCGGCACCCATGGCGAGCATACCAATGCCGCCGCCGGTGGGCGTGTGGCTGTCGGAACCGATCAGTGTTTTGCCCGGCTTGCCGAACCGCTCCAGATGCACCTGATGGCAAATGCCGTTGCCCGGGCGCGAAAAGCGAATGCCGTATTTGCGCGCAACCGACTGGATATAGCGATGGTCGTCGGCGTTTTCAAAGCCGGATTGCAGCGTGTTGTGGTCAACATAGGCCACCGAAAGCTCCGTGCGCACACGCGGAATGCCAATGGCCTCAAACTCCAAATATGCCATGGTGCCGGTTGCATCCTGCGTGAGCGTTTGGTCGATGCGCAGCGCGATTTCGCTGCCCACCTTCATCTCGCCGGACACCAGATGAGACTGAATGATTTTTTGTGCAATAGTCAAACCCATGTGAAATCGCTCCTTACTTTTTCAAAATGTGATCCCGTGCATTTTTAACATGTTCAATGGTCAGCGCTTCGGCCTGCGCGGCATCGCCCGCAAGCACCGCATTGCAAATGGCGCGATGCTCCGCCAGCGACTGCACCGCACGGCTCGAATCGGAAACCGACGCGCGGCGGTATTGCAGAATTTTTTTGTGGAGGGCGAGCAGCGTGTCGCAAAGCGGCGCACTGCCGCTGAGCTGATAGAGCTTTTGGTGAAACGCGCTGTCCATGTTCTTAATATTATCGGCGTCACCCTTTTTGGTGTAAAACTCCTGCAAATCCACGATATTCTTCAGCTCTTCGGCCGACTCGGGCGTGAGGTGCTCCGCGGCCAGTCGTGCGGCCATGCCTTCGATGCGTACGCGTATTTCGTAGATAATGGCGATGTCTTCCAGCGAAATACCGATGACCACCGCGCCGCGGGAACTCATTTCGATGATATGCTCCTGCCCAAGGCGGCCCAGCGCCTCGCGGATGGGGGTGCGGCTCACGCCAAGCTGCTCCGAGAGCTTGAGCTCGGTGAGCACTTCGCCGCGCTTATATACGCCGCTGAGAATTTCGCGTTCGAGCTGATCAAAAATTTGATCGGCCATTGATACGCTGCGATGTTCCATAATTGCTTCTCCTGCCTTTCTGCGCTGCGATCACAGCAGCTGAAAACGACCGCCGGAAAGCTCCTGCAGCTTCTGTTCCAGCTCGTGGGTGGAAAGCGACGCCACGCGGCCGTCTTCGTATTGCTGATCGATCCACTCTTTCATTTTGGCCACCAGCGGATCGTGTTTGTCGATGGCTTCGGATGCGGTCAGTTGATAGTTTTCGTTGATCCAGTAGGCAATGCCGGCCAAACCGGAGGTTTTTCCGATCACCACGGACGCGGGCCGGTTGAGCAGCTTTTTGGTATCAAAAATATTATAAATGTCCTCGTCTTTGAGCAAACCGTCGGCGTGAATGCCGGCGCGCGTTTTGTTGAAGTTGCGGCCCACAAACGGCGTCATCGGCGGAATATCGTAACCGATCTCCTTCTTGAAGTAGCGGGCAATATCGGTGATCGCGGTGGTGTCCATGCCATCGAGCGAGCCGCGCAGCGAGGCGTATTCCATCACCATCGCTTCAAGCGGAATGTTGCCGGTGCGCTCGCCGATGCCGAGCATGGAGCAGTTGACCGCGCTTGCGCCGTAAAGCCATGCGACCGAGGCATTCGAAACCGCTTTGTAAAAATCATTGTGCCCGTGCCACTCCAAGTTGCAGCTTTGCACATCGGAGTAGTGCTGCAAGCCGTAGACGATGCCCGGCACGCTGCGCGGCAGCGCCACCTCCGGATACGGCACGCCGTAGCCCATGGTGTCGCAGGCGCGAATTTTGACCGGGATACCCGCTTCGCGCGACATTTTCATCAGCTCGTTTACAAACGGTACCACAAAGCCGTAAAAATCGGCGCGGGTAATGTCTTCCAAATGGCAGCGCGGAATCACGCCTGCTTCAAATGCGAGCGACACGGTTTCCAGATAGCGCTTCATGCATTCGCTGCGGGTCAGCTTCATCTTTTTGAAAATATGATAATCGCTGCAGCTCATCAAAATGCCGGTTTCCTGAATGCCCAGATCGCGCACGAGCTTAAAATCTTCTTTGCTGGCGCGGATCCAAGTGGTGATTTCGGGAAAACGCAGGCCCAGATCCTGACAGCGCTGCACGGCCTCGCGATCTTTTTTGCTGTAAATAAAGAATTCGGTTTGGCGGATAATGCCGTAGGGCCCGCCCAGACGCGACATCAGCTGATACAAATCGACGATCTGCTGCACCGTGTAGGGATCCACCGACTGCTGGCCATCCCGAAAGGAGGTATCGGTGATCCAGATATCCTTGGGCATACCCATCGGCACGCGGCGATGGTTAAAAGGAATTTTGGGCACGCTGTCGTAGGAATATATATCGCGATACAGGTTCGGCTCAGCCACATCCTGCAGCGCGTAACGATAGCTTTTTTGTTCGAGCAAATTGGTCTTATTGGAGACTTCAAGCATAAGAAAACACCCCTCTGCATTTGTGTATACAATTATAAACGACTTTTTGGATTTTGTCAAGCAGAAAATATCGGTGTTCCGCAATGCAGACATAAAGAAAGCAGAAAAAACCATTTTAAAGATGAAAAAGATGGACACAGCCATTGACAAGCCGCACGCGCTGCGTTATGATGAATGCAACATGTTACATGTTAATATAAAATACTTATATACTATGGACATGGGACATGCGCACGGGACAGCCCGGCGAAAAGAGGGGATGTGCAATGACGATATTAACCGTTACGCTGAATCCGGCGTTTGACCTGCACGGTCGGCTGGCACACTTTGCGCCGGAGCAGGAAAACTATGTGAGTGAAATGATTCGTGAGGCGGGCGGAAAGGGCATTAACACCGCACGCGCGCTTGCGGTGAACGGCGAGCGAACCACGGCGTTCATGGTGCTCGGAAACGAAAATGCCGCGCCGTTTGAAATGCTGCTGCAAAAGGACGGGCTGCGGGCGCGATGCGTTTATGTGCGCGGTGCGGTGCGGGAAAATATTACGCTGCATCCGGCCGATGCGCCCGAAACGCGCATTAGTTTGGACACGTTTGCAATCACGCCGGATGCGCTTGCGGAGTTGGAAGCGATGATGCAGCCCGAGCTGCGGCCGGGTATGTGGGTCGCATTTGGAGGGCGGCTGCCGCGCGGGGTGACTGCGCAAGCGGTGATCGGGTGGCTGTGCCGCATGGTGGAGTCTGGCGTACAGCTGGCAATGGATTCCAATTCTTTTACGGCGGCACAGCTGCAGCAAATTCATCCTACGCTGATCAAGCCGAATGCGGCGGAGCTGAACGCGTTATGCCCCGAGCAGCCGGACGATCCGGTCGTACAGGCCCGGCAGCTGGTGAAATGCGGTGCAGCGAAATCGGTATTGGCCAGCTTGGGAGCAAAAGGGTTATGGTATACCACGGCGGACGGATGTTTGCATGCGGCTGCACCGGCGGTGGCGCAGCCGATATCTACCATTGGCGCAGGCGATAGTGCATTGGCGGGTTATCTGGCTGCTGCGGCGCATGGGGCGACCGATGAGGACCGGGTGCGCGTCGCGGCGGCATGGGGCACGGCGGCCTGCAAAACGCCGGGCACACGCCCGCCGCGCTTTGCAGACATTCAGGCGCTGCTGCCGCAGGTGGCGATCACGCACATCAAGTGAAATGAATAAAAATACGGGTATTTTCAGAAAAAGCTTGATTTTTCTCGAATTTAGATGTATAATAATACGCATTGAGCAATGAACGGAGGAACCGCACATGATTTCGGTATTTATTGACGGCAGCGCAGGCACGACCGGCCTGCGGATTCACGACCGCATCGCATCGCGGCCGGAGTTTCGACTGATCACGCTGCCGGAGGCGCAGCGCAAGGACCCGGCAGCCCGGCGTGCGGCGCTGAACGAAGCGGATGTGGTTTTTCTCTGCCTGCCGGATGCGGCGGCGGTGGAATCGGCCGCAATGGTCGAAAACCCGGCCACGATTGTGCTCGATACCTCCACCGCGCACCGCACTGCGCCGGACTGGCTCTATGGCTTTCCGGAGCTTTCGCCGGAAATTGCGGCGGCCATTCCCACAGCGAAGCGAATCGCTGTGCCGGGCTGCCATGCCAGCGGCTTTATCGCGCTGGTTGCGCCGTTGATTCGGGCTGGCATTCTGGATGCCAACGCGCTGCTGACCTGCCATTCGGTGACCGGATACAGCGGGGGCGGCAAAAAAATGATTGCCGCCTATCAATCGCCCGAGCGCAGCCCACTGCTGGATGCACCGCGCCAATATGGCATTGCGCAGGCGCACAAGCATTTGCCCGAGATGCAAAAAATGACCAGGCTGACGCATGCACCGGTGTTCTGCCCGATCGTGGCGGATTTTTACAGCGGAATGGAAGTGACCGTGCCGCTGTTTGCGCAGCAGCTCCAGCCGGGCAAAACGGCGGCGGATATCCGCGCGGCATATGCGGCGCAGTATGTGGGGCCGTTGCTGCAGTATCAGGCAGACGCGTCGGAGGAGGGATTCCTTTCGGCGGCGGCGCGAACCGGCAAAGACACGATGCAGATCACGGTGGAGGGCAATGCAGAACGCATTTTGCTCGTTGCACGCTACGATAACCTCGGCAAAGGGGCATCGGGCGCGGCGATGGAATGCATGAATCTCGCGCTGGGGATGGATCCGACCGCCGGATTGACCTTGTAAAAGAATAAATATACATAATAACGGATGGATGAAATCGAATCGGAGGGCTTGGATATGAAAGAAATTCAGGGCGGCGTTTGCGCGGCAAAGGGCTTTTTGGCCAGCGGCATTCACTGCGGCATTCGCAAAAATCGGGCAAAACGTGATCTGGCGCTGATTTATAGCAGCACACCGGCGGCCGCGGCCGCGGTTTATACAACCAATTTGGTCAAAGGGGCGCCGTTGGCTGTTACCAAAGCGCATTTGGCCGATGGCCACGCGCAGGCGGTGATCTGCAACAGCGGCAATGCGAACACCTGCAACGCCAACGGCGTGGAAATTGCGGAGCAAATGAGCACGCTGCTCGCGCAGGAACTGCACATTTCGGCGCAGGATGTGGTGGTGGCGTCCACCGGTGTGATCGGTCAGCCGCTGGATATCGCGCCGATTCAGGCCGGCATTCCGGGATTGGTGCAGGCGCTTGGCGACCACAGCAATGAGGCTGCCGAGGGCATTATGACCACCGATACCAAGGTGAAGGAAATTGCGGTTTCGTTCACGCTGGGCGGAAAAGAATGCCACATTGGCGGTATTGCCAAAGGTTCCGGTATGATTCATCCGAACATGGCAACGATGCTTGTGTTTGTGACCACCGATGCGGCGATTGCACCGCAGATGCTCCAGCAGGCGTTGAGCGCAGACGTGCAGGATAGCTTTAATATGATCAGCGTGGACGGCGACACCTCGACCAACGATATGGTTACGGTGCTTGCAAACGGGCAGGCGGGCAACGCAGAAATTACCGCACCCGGCGCGGACTATGATGCATTTTGCGCGGCGCTGAACAAGGTGACGGTGTATCTGTGCCGGATGATTGCGGGCGACGGCGAAGGTGCGACCAAGCTGCTCGAGTGCATGGTGAGCGGTGCGGCGGATGTGCCCACGGCCAAAACAGTGGCAAAATCCGTGATTTGCTCGTCGCTGCTCAAGGCGGCCATGTTCGGTGCAGACGCGAACTGGGGTCGGGTGCTCTGCGCGATCGGATACAGCGGCGCCAACGTGGATGTGACGAAGATCGATGTGGCATTCGCTTCGGCCAAGGGTGAAATTCTTGTTTGCAAAAATGGTGCGGGCGTTGATTTTTCGGAAGAAATTGCGAAAACCATTTTGCTTGAGCCCGAGATCCAGATCAAAATTGCACTGCACATGGGCGAGGCTGCGGCCACCGCGTGGGGCTGTGATTTGACCTACGATTATGTAAATATCACCGGCGATTATCGGACTTGAACCCGGACGGCACGGAGGGAAACGGCAATGGTAAAATTATCAAATGCACAGCGCGCAGAGGTGTTGATTCACGCGCTGCCGTATCTGCAAAAATATTATAATAAGATCGTCGTGATCAAATACGGCGGCAACGCAATGATCAACGAAGAGCTGAAGGGCGCGGTGATGGGCGATATCGTGCTGATGTCGCTGGTGGGCATCAAAGTGGTGCTTGTGCACGGCGG
>CAKUME010000033.1 GCA_934667575.1 uncultured Eubacteriales bacterium
CAGCAGGGTCGCTGCGATCTCAACGATATTTTCGATAAGTACATCCATCATATAAATTCCTCCTGTTATTTCGTCGGCAGAGCCAAAAATTTCTCATGCAAATCATCCATTACGCCGTTTGCGCCGAGAGAGTGATACTGTTTCCAACAATTTTCAAAATTTTCCCGGGCATAAATCGGCGCGTAGCCTTGGTCTCGGTACCGGTTATAGTCCGAGATCATCTGGCTGCGCAGCAGCGCTTGTATGCCGAGTTTGGCGGCGTCCAGCCCTGCGCGGGTATGTGTCAGCTGCTTGTGCATATACCGGTACAATGCGGCCAACAGAGCGGGTACGCCCAGCAGACAAAGCCACTGATACATTGTAAGCGTCATGGTTTACGCCTCCTCTGACCAGTAGCTACCGAGATTGCACCAGCCGGTGTAACCCTTGCCGTCAATCACGGTGTACACCTTGCCCCATGTGTAAGTCTCCACGCCCTGCAACTGCTTGGTCTGATTGGTCGCGACCAGGATTGTGCCGCGCGGGATGTCCTTGTAAACGATTTTGCCGTTAAAATCGGCGGTCTCGCGCAGGTTGAGCGGGCGGATTACTCTACGGATTGTCATATCGTCATTACCTCCATCATTGGTTGCGCCCTCTGCGGGCAGATTTTTGGTGCCGGTCAAATACGGCAGCGGGTCGGTCAGCTGGCCGTCAATCAGCAGCGACAGGTGCAGATGCATCCCGTCTGCCGCGCTGCCGGTGCTGCCCATCTGGCCGACGATCTGATTTTTGCTGACGCGCTGCCCCGGCTGCACGGTGATGCGGGACATGTGGCAATATCGGATGGTCACATTGTCGTAACCGTACTCCAGACAATTGCCGTGCGTGTCCGACCAGTATACGCGCTGCACGGTCGCGTCACAGATCGCGCAGACGTCAAGCCCGGCAATTACCACGCTGTCAATGCCGCTGTGGCCGTTGCCGTACAGGCTTGTGATCAGTCCCAGATCGTATTTGTTACACGCGATCGGGGGGTAGTGCTGGATGCGCAGTTTGTACTTGTCCATGATATCACTCTCCTATTTTTGCGACGTATATCCCCACCAGCTCGGCCAGCGCATTGTACACCGGATTGCCGGTGTCACGGTTGCACAGGTACACCACGCCGGACTGGCTGTAATACTTGCCGGACACAAGCGCCATATTGCCGTTGTAGGGGATGGGGTCGTATTTGGTGCCGTCGTGTTGCTCATCAATGCGGGTGTAGATGCTCTCCGTACCAGTGCCGGGTAGCCACGTCTCTTGTGACGTGTGGGCTTGCAGTACACGGTACAGGTTGCCATTGTACACCAGTTTGTCACCGGCCTTGTAAGCCGTGCCGGTTGTCCACTCCGGATAGTATGCAATCATGCGCAGTGCGGTTGCATCGTCCACCGTCAACGTGTTGATTTGCTGCCGCACCATCATCTCCTGCACTTCGGTAAGAGACAACGGGCGGCGCTTTTCTTCGGCAGCTGCGTGAGCCGATGTGTCCTCAATGGCTGCGATTTCTTCGGTGGTCATATCGATGTATTCGCCGTTTACGTATTTTTTCACTTTTTAATCCCCCATACAGACAATGTGGTGCCGATTGCCATTCCAGCACCTTTCACGATGATCAACTTTATACCGTCCGCAAGTTGTTTTTTGTCTTCATCCATATAATGGTCGGTGATTTTTGAGAAAAAGCCATTTGAATTTACGCCAATCTCACAATTCATGTTGTCTCCGGGTTTTATGTTACCAAAGTTCCCGTCAGCTCTTGTGACCGTATTTGACCTCGCTGTCCAACATGACCCCATGCGTGCATCAATTGACACAAATAAATAGCCGCGTTTTGCAGTAGCAGATGTAGTAATTTTTGCTGCAACGTCGCGCGATTCAGCGGTGAACGGGGTTGTACTGTTGTGCGTGATGTATATCGTTCCGAGATTGTTCTCGACCGCACCCCATTGTAGCTGGATATATACCGCTTTGCAAGCATCAAATGTCACTTGCAGAGAGTTGACCACTTCTGTGGTCGTGACTTCTGCGACTTTTTCCCACGTCTCGCCGCCACTCCCACCGCTCGGCATGTCCACCGCTTCCCACGCGGTGGGCGCACCGTTGCTGTTCACCGCCTTAATACGGGCAAGCTGACCGACGGTCGCAGAGGTGATGCCGAGCTGCTGTACCGATGGTACGGCAGCTCGAAATGCACCGTACTGTACCAAATCGGTGATGCGCTCAGGATCAAGCACATTGTCTGCGGTGACAACGCCGGTAATCCCATCCAGCACGGATTTATTGTCATGCGTGTGCCGCGCGGCGGTATTTGCCACCACGGCCTCATGGTCTGCGGACGAGCCGCCTTTTTCAAGCGCCGTGACGCGCTCATCGAGGTCTTCCCACGTCTTCGTTTCCGAGGGCGTCGCGACATAATCGTCCGGCTTTGGCTTGGGCAGCACCCGAAATTGCGCCGACCGCTTGGTGCGGTGCTCATCATACACCCAGACATCCAGCACGCCGCGCTTTTGCAGCAGTGTATCGTCCAGTGTGCATTCGCCGTCCTTGATCGGCAGCACCATCGCGCGGGTATCGTCCACGCGGCAGTGCAGCACCGGGTCGGACAATTCGCCGGAAACAATCAGCGCTTGCTTCGTGTCCCATTGTGTAAAATAGTCGTTGCCGGTTTTATTTTTGATCGATATCATGTTATCACCCCTTTACGGATTCACCGTTGCGCTGCTGCCGTCCCATTCCTGGTTCACCGTGATCACCGTGCTGTCGGTGATGCCCAGCGCGCTGATACGGCAATAGGCCAGCCCGGTGAGCGGATAGGTGGCGTTGGCCAGTGTTTTGACCTTAAAGCTGGTCAGATTGTTGCTGCTGTCCTCGGTGCATTCCAGCGTGGCTTTGCCGTTTGTGCCCGTCACCCAGTTGTACACATTCACCGATTGCAGCTTGTTTTTGTCGGCATCGTAAAATGCGATATACTGGCCGTTGTAGTTGGTTGCATTCTTCGTGGTGGTGCATCCGGCGTTGTATAGCCGCACGGTATCGCCCGCTTGACTGATCGGGATAAAGTCCGTTGTTTCCGTGCCGGACTGCGCGGTGGTGGTGCCGGAGCTGTTCAGCCGCGTGTTATGCGCGTAGCCGTGTGCATAGTTTGTGACCGCGACCGGAATCACGGTGGCCGATGCGGTAATCACCACGTTGCCGGTCACGGCGGGAATGGTGATGGTGCCGTTGGAATACGCCGTTGCCGTAATGTCCGCGCCGCCCATGGTGACGGTGACGGAATCCAGCGTGCAGCCCGCATTCGCCGCCACGGTGGCCGAATACGCCCCGCCCTCCGTCACGGTGGATGCGCCGCCCGTGAGCGTGACATTGGACAGATTCGCGGTCACGGTATACACCGTCTGCGCATCGCCGTAACTGACGGCGCGATCCTGCCCCGCGCCAATGCGCGTGATATAAATCTGTTTGGCGGCAGTGTCGATTGCGAAAATGTCCAGCACGTTTTCCGTCACCGCTCCGGTCGTGCGCAGGCTGCTTGTTCCGCTCTCATTCGTGCGCCAGTCCAGCGCGCCTTGGTAGGCGTCGCAGGTGGTCACGATCAGCGGAATCTCCACGCCGTGCGCGGTGAATGTGGTCGTATAGTCCCGGTGCTGATGCCCGGCAATGCAGCACGCAACGGTGCAGGTGTAGGACGCAGCCTGAATGCCCTCTTGTATGGCCTTCCCGTTGGTGTCACGGTGGGTATCGGTGTTGCCCACACCCGCATAGCCGTTGATGTGCTGGTGGCTGATGATCACCGCCGTCCAATCGGAAGCCAGCTCGGCCAACCGGGCCTGCATCCACGCCACCTGCGCGTCGGTCATGGTGTAGCTGTCCGCAAAGCCGGTGAAAAGCAGGATATACCGGATTTTCGCCGCCGGGCGGTCGATGTAATAATCAAACTGCGAAGCCGTGCCGAACGCGCCGTTTTGCTGCACCCGCCCCGCGAACCGGGCATAAACCGCATTGTAATATTGCTCGGCGGTGAGCGGGTGTGCCGCGCTGCTGCTGTTGCTGTTGCTGTCGTGATTGCCGGGGATCGCATACCAGTTGATCACGCCATCCCAGCTGTCGAAAAAGGTATTGAGCCGAGACAACGCGGTTTCGGCGGTGTCACTGTCCGACACCGCGTCGCCGCCGTGAATCGCCATGCCCGCGCCGGTTTGCGCCATCAGCACCCGCAGCAGCTTGCCCGCATAAAGGGTGTTGGTGGGATAATGGCTGTCGGTGCAAAACGCAAAGCTGTCGCCGTGGCCGATCACATCGGCGCAGCGCTCCGCCGCCGTTTTAATTTTGCCGCGCAGATACGTTTGCCAATACGCAGGCAGCGCAGCGAACGCGGTCGCACCGCCGTCCGTGTCCTCCGGGATGGCCTGAATGGCCGCTGCCATTTCGGCGAGCTTATATTGCGCGGTGCTTTCGTTTTTTGCCCGGATGGCGTTCGCGATGGCCTGAACATTGCTTTCTTCGTAGAGCTTTTGTGCCATCAGTAGCTCACCTCGTCTCCGCTATCGACGGCGAGCGAGATCACGCCGTCGGCGCTGATGGCGATGCCAGTTCCGGCCGTGTAGGCGCCGATCGTGGCCGCATCGTCCTCTGTGAGCAGACGCTTCATTGCCGTGGCCGTGGCCTTGATATACACCTTGCCGTCATTGGTGGTGACGGCAAACTCGCCGCTTTTTAATTGGCTGCCATCCAGATCGGACGCATTCCCACGGCGCATGCGGATTGCCATTTACATCACTTCCATTTTCCAAATGCGTGGTACACTATTTCCATGTTATTGACCGTCGCCGCGTTCGGGCGGATTACGCCCGTTTTGCCCGTTTTTGTGGCGCTTGGTGAATATTGCGCACACCATGCCGAAGCATCATTGTTTTGCACCATATTGATGCAGATCGGGTCCGCAGCAAACGCAAACGGGAATGTGGATTCGGGCACCGTGTAGTACACGGCGCTGCCACCCCAGTCGGAAAACTCGCTGCTCTGGATGGTGCCGATCCACCGGTTGCCCCAGCATTCGGCCATGCCGTTTGACCATTTGATGTAAGTCCAGTTGCTGTCGGCCGTGCTTTTGCTGCCGGATTCGACGACATAAACGTCTTTATCCGTCAACACACGGTGCGTGTTTATGGCGCTTGTCTTGATATACACATCCTCACTGTCTTTGGCGACCGCAAATTCACCGACCTGGAGCTTGGTTTTGTCCAGATCGGTAATGTTGCCTTGCCGCATCCGTATTGCCATGTGATCACTCCTTATCCGTTGGTTGTGCCGACACCGTGCCAGCCGTTTGCGTCCAGCGATCCACGCTCTTTGCCGCCGGCGCCGAAGCTGATGCGCGTCCCGTCCGGGTCAAACTTAATCCACGCTTGTGCATTGTCCGACTGCACGCCGCCGATGTGCGTACCCGTGTGCAGCCCAAATGTGGGGCCGCGGTATCCCTCGGTCGTAATATATCCCTGTGTTTGGCCGTCCACCTCAAACAGGATTACGCCCTCGCTCGTTGACCTGCGCAGCAAGCATATCCGGCACACTTTGCCGTCCGTCGCCTCACCGCCTTGCAGCCACAGCGCGCCACGCGTCAGCAGATAGATGCGATGCCCGAGCGCCTCGGCAGCATCCGGTTGGTCGGCCAGCATTGCCCGCATTTTATTGTCACGATACAGATACAGCCCCTCGGACTGCTTCCCACGGCCGCCGTAACCGTCCGTACCGATGCCGACATAAGAGTCCGTATTTTTCGCGTCGGTCAGCCGGGTCGCGCCGATCTCGCCGCGCAGCAAGTCGATGTAAATATTTTCATCAACCGGCGATTGGATGCGCTCTGCCTCAAGCATCTTAACGACCAGGTTGCCATCACTGGTCAACCCGGCCGTCCAGGATGCACCGCCATCCGTGGACACCGCAAAGGCATCGGCGGTCTTTTTCCAAATCGTCTTTGAGGCTGCCAGGGTCGGTTGGTCGTGCTGATACAGGATTTGCGACCCGTCGGGCAGCTTGGTGATGGTCTGATATACGCCCAGGGAGTTGCCGATCATCTCCGACAACATTTTGGACAGGCTCTCTACCTTTTGCGCCTTTGCTGCGGCAGCCGTGGCCATAGACACCGCACGCGCCGTCGGCGATTGCTGCCGCGCCTGCTTTGCGGCCGAGCTCTCACCGTCGGCGTACAGGGTTTCGGGCGCGCCGTACTGGTAGGATATCCGGCTGACGATCGTGCCGTACACATTGCCCTTGCGGTCGGCAAATCGCATGGTGTCTCCGGGCTCGATCGTCGGGTCAGCCGGGACGGCGATCTCGGCCGTGCGATACTTAAACCCGATCAGCTTTTGGCCGAGATTGGCCGCAAGGCCGCTCGGGTCCGACTGCACCAGTGCATTTTGCTCAATCGTAACCGCATACTGCTCCGTGCCGCAAATCACCGGCGGGATATCGTCGTTGGGCGGGGTGATTTTAACCCCCGTGATCGTCCAATCATCCGTGCCGACCGAGCACGTCAGCAGTGCGTGCGGCGTATATACCGCCGTGCCCGGATTGATGCCTGCGCCGTCTGCGCCCCAGGCAAAAAAGCCGCCGAAAGCGTCGGCCTCCGGCTCATACACCCGCGCGCTGCCGCCGTCCAGATCTGCGCCGGCCGAATAGTCGGACAGATCACCGCCGTCGATCGCGTCACCGGAAGCGTAATCCGTGAGATTGCCGCCGTCGGCAGACTGCTCCGCGCCGCCCGAATCGTCCGCAAACAAGCCGCCAAAAGCGTTGTCTCCGGTCGAGTAGTCGGTAAAATCGCCGCCGTACAGATCTGTTTCGGCGTCCAATCCCCGCATATCGTACCAGGCCAGCGCCAGCTTGCCATTGTAGGTCATGCGCGCAAAGCACCCGGCCAATTGGGCAATCCACGCGATCACCTCGCGGTAGGTGCAATCTGTCGGTTTGCTGAGCACCGTGTAATCGCCGTTTGTGCCAATTGGCGCAGCCAATTGCACCCCGCACTCCCGGCAGCACGCCGCCAAAAGCGCATTGAGCGTGCATGGGAATGCGCATGTGCTGTCCGCAAAATCGCGGTCAAACCGCGCCATGCGGTCCAGCGCGACGATGGACACGGTGCCGCCGGCCGCGGATGCCTCGTCCACGTCAAATACGCCGAGCGGTACCCACTCCGTCGTGCCGTCCGTCAGTTTGAGCCCGACAGACGGCCGAATCTCCGCCTGGTCAAAGTCATAGTCTGAAAACCGGTCGTTGTGGTTTTGCAGGGTCAGTTTTAACTCCGCGATATTGGCGGAGCTGACCGTGAATTTGCCGGAATCCGAAATACCGGAATCCAGCTGCAAACCTCCAACCTCAATATCGGCGTTGCCCAGCGTCACCGTCTCGCCGGATTTGAGCACGATGCGCGCCTTTGCCGACCACTCGCGCCAAGGTTGTGTGACACACTGCCGATAGGCGTCGGATTGTGGGATCATATGTTGGTCACCTCTCTATCAAGTCAAATGCAAGGTCGTGCACCCACTGCTCATTGTCTGCCCAAAGCAGCTGCGCCGCCTTGCGATCGCCGACATAAAAGGTGCGCGTCTCGTCCGTGCCGGACATCAAGTCCGGGTAGGTGCACGTAAAAAACACGGATGCGCTGACTGCGCGCAGCAGCGCGGCCGCCTCTGCCCAGCGCATGGGCGGCCAGGTGCACGCCAGCTTGCGCTTTTGTGCGACCTTATCCTTGTACATCAGTCCGTCCAAATCGCGGCCGCTGCTGTCGCTGGACAGGTCTTGCAGGCTCCAATCCATCTTTATGGGGGATGGTACCGTAGTCCCGTTGATTTTCATATCCTCACCGCCTTATGTGATCAGCAGGCGGCGGCCCTGCCGGTTGTCCTGCTTACGCAGCCACTCGAGCAGCACCTTGCCGTCCAGGATCGCGACTTGTCCCTTGCTGAGCAGCTCAATAATGGTCTTGAGCAGCCCGACAATTTCACCGCTGTTGCCGCCATCCATCAACGCCTGCAGCTTGTCCAACGGCGCGACGACCTCCGGGTTGCTGCGCGCGCCGGAATACTCGCCGATCATGGCGAGTGTCGGCTGCGACGCAATACCGCCGTTTGCGAGATACGGGATTTTGCCGATTTCGCGGACGCTAAAGCCGATCGACTTGCCGCCGATGCCGGGCACCCAGTTCGGAATATTCACATGGATCTTATTCAGCCCGCGGATCAGCAGATTGACGCCGCTGATCATGCCGTTAATCAGTGCAACAATCAGGTTAAGTGGGTTCCGGGCGAGCTGCACGAAACTTTGAAAAGTGTCCCGAAATGCCGATTTGGCGAGCGACAGCTTGGATTTTATGCCACCGACCAGACCCGAAAACAGGTTGTAGATCGGCAGCGTG
>CAKUME010000034.1 GCA_934667575.1 uncultured Eubacteriales bacterium
TTTTTTCCGGCTGCGCGCCGGGGCGCCGAAAGAACCAATCTTTGGATATGCAGATTTTTTTCACGGATACTCCTCCTTGTTCAGGTTGGTTTATTTTTTTCTCTTTTCTGTCTTGCCAAACACCCCGCGCCGCGCTATAATAATAGAAAAGCGCGCGGTTTTCAACGTTATTTTATCACACGCACGCGGGGAAGTAAATGGAATATCTTCGCCAAACAATTGGAATATATTCCACGAAGGGAGAAAATGCCATGCGCAACAATCTGCCGCCCGGCGACCGGCCGCTGCCGTTTCGGTTTGTCACCGTGGCGTCGTCGTTTCAGCAGGAGAGCGTGTTTCGGCCGCACGGCATGGGCCTGCACCAAATTTTGGCGGTGACGGGCGGCAGCGGGCTGCTGCGCATCGACGGGCAAACGCATCCGCTGCGCCGCGGCTGCGCGTTCTACACCGACCCCGTCGTTCCGCACGACTACGAAGACGGCGGCGGGCTCACCACCGCATGGCTCACGTTTGAGGGCGCGGGGGTGGCGCCGCTGCTCGCACACTACGGCAACCCGCCGTTCGTGCTGTATACGCAGGCCGACACCCACGCGCTCGCCGCGCAGCTTGCTGCAATTGAGGCGGAATATTGCGGCGAGCGGCGGGAGGCGGTGCTGTCGGCCATGACCTACGATTTTGCGGCGCGCTTTTTCGGCGCGGGCAGCGCGCACACCTGCACGCCGCTGGACGCGGTGGCGCGCTACATGGAGCAGCACTACACCGAGCCGCTCACCGCCGCGCAGCTCGCCGCGCGGTATGCGTCGTCGGTGTCCAAATTCTGCGCCGATTTTCGGGCGCGCTTTGGCTGCACCGCATTTGAAATGATTTTGCGCTTGCGCCTGCAATACGCCGCCGATCTGCTCGCCACGGGGTCGGCCGTGCCGGTGCGCGAAATTGCGCTGCGCTGCGGATTTGCCGATGCCGCCTACTTTTGCAAGGCCTATAAGCGCGCGTTCGGCGAAACGCCCACCCAAACGCGGCGCGCCGCCGCCAGCGGGCAATTTCCCCTCGACAACGTGCGGCTGCGGCTCAAAACGTGGGGCTGACTTTGCATCGGAGCGGAAAATATCGGTTTTTACATTGCTTTTTTGCCGCACATCCGCTATAATAAAGAGAACGAAATCAAACGAAAGGGCAGATGCCACGCATGGAACCCATTTATGTTACCGGTCACCGCAACCCCGACACCGACTCGATCGTGTCGGCCATGGCCTACGCCGCGCTGCGCAACGCGCTGGGCGACGCGCAGTACTGCGCCGCCCGCCTTGGCCATGTGAGCGACGAAACCAATCTGGTGCTGCGGCGCTTTGGCTTTGAGCCGCCCGTGCGCATTCAAACCATGCGCACGCAGGTGCGCGACCTCGATTTTGACCGTCCGCCGCAGCTCGACGCCGGCGTTACGGTGGCGTGCGCGTGGGAAGCGCTGCGCACCCAGCAAAAATATTCCGCCGTGCCGGTCACGGTGAACGGCGCGGAGCTGTTCGGCATTTTATCGGCGGGCGACATTGCGGAATACGACATGGACTGCGCGCAGAACCCCCAGGTGGACGATGTGCCGCTGTTTAATCTGCTGGGCGTGCTCGAAGGCAAAATCATCAACGATACCGGCCTGCTGCCCGAAACCGTGAGCGGCGAAATTGTGGTCGCGCTGCCGCAGGCGCATGGGGGCAAGCTGTTCCGCGGGCCCAACACCATTGCCGTGTGCGGCCAGCAGCCCGACGAGATCCGCGCCGCGCTCGACGCCGGCGCGCGCTGCGTCATTCTTTGCCAGGCGGAGCTGGAGGAATCGCTGCGCGCGGCCGCTGGGGAGGGCACCGTGCTCATTTCCACCCCGTTCGACGCCTACCGCGCCGTGCGGCGCATTCATCAGGCCATCTCGATCTCGCACGTTTGCCGCACCGGCGACGTGGTGAGCTTTCATTTGGACGACTACATTGACGACGTGCGCCGCATCGTGCTCGAAAACCGCTTTCGCAGCTACCCGGTGCTCGACGAGAACGACCATGTGGTGGGCACGCTGTCGCGCTTCCACCTGATTTCGCCGCGCCGCAAAAAGGTCGTGCTCGTGGATCACAACGAGGTTTCGCAGTCGGTGCCCGGGCTGGAGCAGGCCGAGATCGTGGCGATCATCGACCACCACCGCCTCGCCGACATTCAAACCGCCGCGCCGATCTACTTCCGCAACGAGCCGGTGGGCAGCACCGCCACCATTGTGGCGGGCATGTTCCAGGAGCGCGGGCTCATGCCCACCGCGCCGCTCGCCGGGCTGATGGCCGCCGCGATCATCAGCGACACCGTGATGTTCAAATCGCCTACCTGCACCCCGCGCGACGTGGCCATGGCGGAGCGGCTCGCGCGCATTGCGGATATTTCGCTCGATGCGCTCGGCAAAGAGATCTTTTCCGCCTCCACCTCCGACGTAAGCAAGCCCACCATGGATCTGCTGATGACGGATTTTAAGGATTTTCACATCGCAGGCCACGATTTTGGCATCAGCCAGATCACCTGCCTCGACTCGGCGCGGATGCTCAAGCGCAAAGACGAATTTTTGGCGGCCATGCAGCAGCTCATGGACCAACACCACTACAGCATGATGCTGCTGATGCTCACCGACGTGCTGCTCGAGGGCACGCAGCTCATCTTTTTGGGCGATGCCGACACCATTCATCAGGCGTTCAACACCGAGGTGCGCGGCAACACCGTGTTTTTGCCGCATGTGATGTCGCGCAAAAAGCAGGTGGTGCCCATGCTTTCGGCGCTGTGGGGCTAATGCCGGCGGCCGCTTGCGGCAGATTGCAGATCGATCACGGAACCGGGATCCGGCGCGCAGAAAATGCGCCCGGCCGGTTCCTTTTTTGTATGCATCCGGCCGAACCGCCCGCGGCGCCACCGCAATATTTACACACTTTTCCGCAACTTCAATATAGCCAAACCGACGCGCCTCTGCTATAATATCTGCGAAGGCATTGGATTCGAAAACAAGATTTACCCAAACGAACGGAGGTCTGATCGTATGCAACCCATTTCTTTGCTGATGGTGGGCGTGGGCGGCTATGCCGGCGTCTACCTCAAGGAGCTGTTCCAAAACCCGCGCGGCAGCCGCTTCACCGTGGTGGGCGCGGTGGATCCCTACGCCGGCGCCAGCCCCTGGTACGCGGAGCTTCAGGCGCGGAATATTCCCATTTATGATACCGTTGAAGCATTTTACGCCGAGCACACGGCGCAGATGGCCATTGTGGTCACGCCGATCTATCTGCACGCGCAGCAGGCGGAATACTGCATGGCGCACGGCTCGGACGTGCTGTGCGAAAAGCCGCTGTGCGCCTCGCTCGCCGACGCGGCCGCCATGATCGCCGCGCGCGACCGCACCGGCCGCAAGCTGGCCGTGGGCTTTCAGTGGTCGTTCAGCGCGGCCATTCTCGCGCTCAAGCAGGATATTCTCGCGGGGCACTTCGGCAAGCTGCGCCGCCTGCGCACCATCGTGTTCTTCCCGCGCAACTTGGATTATTATCACCGCGGCTCGGGCTGGGCGGGCAAGCGCTATGCCAAAAACGGCGCGCCGCTGCTCGACAGCGTGACCGCCAACGCCACCGCGCACTACCTGCACAATCTGCTGTTCCTCACCGGCCCGCAGCTCGACCGCGCCGCGCAGCCGGCGGAATTTTCGGCCGAAATTTACCGCGCCAACCCCATTGAAATGTTCGACACCTGCGCCATGCGCGTGCGCACGCCCGACGGCGCGGAGCTGCTCTACTACGCCACCCATGCGGTGCCGATGAACGAATGCTACGGCCCGATTTTCACCGTGGAGGGCGAAGCGGGCACCGCGACGATGGGCTACGACGCCAACGGCCGCGAAACGCTCACGGCCGATTTTGCCGACGGCACACACAAGGACTACGGCGAACCCGACGCCGACTACATCCGCAAGCTGCATGTGTTTGCCGACGCCGTGGCGAACAACGCGCCGCTGCCCTGCGTGGCCGAAACCGCGCTGCCGCATCTGGAGCTGATCTGCGCGCTCGCGCAGCTTTATCCCGAAACGCCGGTGTTCCCGCAGGCCGACGTGGCGTTCAGCGAGGAAGCCAAGCAGTACACCGTGCGCGGGCTGGGCGACGCGCTCAAGCGCTGCTACGCCGAGGGCAAGCTGCCGCATGAGCTCGGCCTGAGCTGGGCGCAGCCGCCGCGCGGCGGCCGCATCGGCGAAAGGGGCGACCTGCAATGAAAATTGCCCTGATCGGCGCGAGCGGCCACAGCGGCATGCTCTGCATTCCGCAGGCGTTCGACCCGGATCGGCAGTATGTGGGCGTGGCCGCGGGCAGCGCGGGCGAGTCGGTGCAGGGCACGCTTGCCCGGCTGCGCGAGCTGGGCTATGCGCCCGCCGCATACGACGATTACCGCACCATGCTGCGCGAAACCAAGCCCGACGTGGTGGTGGTGGATAATTTTTACGGCGAGCACGCGCCGGTGATCTGCGACGCGTTCCGCGCAGGCTGCCATGTGTTTGCCGAAAAGCCGGTGGGGGCAACCCCGGCCGAGCTCGATGCGCTCTACGACGCGTGGCGCACGGCGGGCACCGAATTTGCCGCCATGCTCAACTACCGCTACGACGGCGCGTTTTACCGCGCATGGTCGCTCGTGCAGGCCGGCGCCATCGGCCGGGTGCGGCTGCTCAACGGCCAAAAATCGTACAAATTCGGCACGCGGCCGAACTTTATGACCCACCGCGCCACCTATGGCGGCACGCTCGAATGGGTGGGCGTGCACGCCATCGACTGGGTGCTCTGGTTCAGCGGCGCGCAGTTTGAATCGGTGAGCGCGCTGCAATGCGCCGCCGAGGCCGCCAATGCGCGCTGCCCCGAAACCACGGCGCTCGCGCAGTACCGCATGACCAACGGCGTGATGGCGTCGGTCACGGTGGACTATCTGAACCCGCAAACCGCGCCCGTTCACGGCGACGACCGCATTCGCGCCGTGGGCACGGCGGGCGTGATCGAAGTGCGCGGGGGCGCGGTGACGCTCATCAACCAAAACGGCGTGCAGCATCCCGAAAATGCGCCCGCTGCCGATATGTTTGCCGACTTTTTGCGCCAAACGCAGGGCACGGGGCAGTGCCGCATTTCGGGCGAGGAATCGTTTGCCGCCAACTACGGCGCCATATACGCCCAGCTCGCCGCCGACGAGGGCCGCACCGTGATGTTTCCGCTGCGCGGATAAACACGCCGCCCGGCTGCTGCCGCGGCATGATTTCAAAAATGAGAACAAAACAGGCGCACCGCTCCAAAATCAAGGAACGGCGCGCCTGTTTTCGCGCAAACGGAAACAGAGGCCATGGGGGAAATGGATGTCATGGGGCTCTGCTCCAAGAAAAGTATATCGGATTTCAGCCAAAAAGTCAACCGGTGCAGCCGCGTTTTTTTCCGCACACAAAAAAGGGGCGCGGCCCATTCGGAAATCCCGAAATGAGCCGCGCCCCCATGCGTGGGAATCAATTCTGCCCGCCGCGATCATTCAATCGTGATGGAATGCGATTCCGGCGCAGTTTCCGTCTTTTTCGGCAGCGTCAGCGTCAGCACGCCGTTTTCGTATTTGGCGGTGATCTTTTCCTGATCGATCATCGACACGTCGAACGAACGGCGATACGAACCGTAGGAACGCTCGCAGCGCACATAGCCGCCCTTCTTGTCCTTGTCCTCATGGTTGGAGTGGCGCTCCGCGGTGATGGTCAGGGTGTCGTCGTGAATGTCGAGCTTAATGTCCTCCTTGCGGAAGCCCGGCAGATCGGACTCCAGCAGGAACGCCGAGCCGGTATCCTGAATATCGGTTTTGAACTCGGCCAGCGCATCGCGATTCCAAAACTCATTCTGGTTGCCCCAGAACAGCTTCTCCAGGTCTTCAAACTCGCGGAACGGATTATAAGTGGAAACAACGCCATTGGTCTTGCGAACCGGTTTCATATCAAACATAAAAATAACCTCCCATAAACAGAACGCCCAATCGCGATCTGCGGATCCGATCAAATTTTCACCCGGCGGGGGATCCGGCCGCCGGAGGGGGAAGAAATGGAACTCTTTGTTTCTCTTTCTTTCAACGATTATATGATACTGCAAGAATGTTACAAATCAAGGGATAAAATGTGAATAAACCGTAAAAATTAGCACTCAACTGAGTAGAGTGCTAATTTTATTTGTTTGACCGATACAGGCGGCATGTCCGCGGGCGGGCAGCGGCATTCCCTGCCCGCAAATATCTATTTTTTGACGCAAAAAAACGCCGGACGGCGGGGGAGCCGTTCGGCGAAAAATGCGAAACGATTATTTTTGCAGGCGAAGCATCAGCTCGTGGTCGATCACCTTGCCGCCGCGGATATACACGCGCGGCACGCGCTTGGACACTGCGCAGGTCAGCTCATAGGGGATGGTGCCCGCCAGCTCGGCCATTTGCTCGAGCGGATGCTCCGGCCCGAAAATTTCCACCTCGTCGCCCACCTGCACCTGCGGCAGATCCGTGAGGTCGATCATGCACATATCCATGCAGATTCGGCCGCGCAGGGGCGCGTCGCCATAGGCCGTGTGCACCGTGTAGCGGTTCGACAGGCAGCGGAAAAACCCGTCGGCATAGCCGATCGGCAGCACGCCCATGCGCGTGCGCGCCGGGGTGGTGTAGAGCCGGCCGTAGCTCACGCTGGTGCCCGGCTCATAGATTTTGATCGTGCCCACCACCGATTTTTCGCGCATCACCGGGCGCAGCCCGAGCGCCTGCGCGCCGTAGCCGTAGCCGTAGAGGAACAGCCCCGGCCGCACCATGTCGAGGTAGGTTTCGGGGCAGTTGGCCACCGCGCCGGTGTTTGCGCAATGGCGAATGCGAAAATGCACGCCGCGCTGTTCCGCCGCACGGATCACGTCGCAAAACAGCCGGAACTGACGGTGCGTGTATTCCACCGACTCGGGCGCGGGGTCGTCCGACACCGCAAAGTGCGTGAACACGCCCTCCGCGTCGAGATGCGGCAGGCTGCACGCGCGCACCACGCCCGCCACGCCGCTTTCAAAGTGCGGCGGCGCGCAGATGAAGCCCAGCCGTGACATGCCGGTGTCCAGCTTAATGTGCACGCGCAGCGTTTTGCCGAGCCGCGCGGCCGCTTCTTCATATTCCTGCGCCTTTTTTTCGCAGCTCACGGTTTGGGTGATATCGTTGGCGATCAGCTGCGGCACCTGATCGGTGGGCGTGTGGCCCAGCACGAGGATCGGCATCGAAATGCCGTTAAAGCGCAGCTCGCGCGCCTCGTCCAGGCTCGACACCGCCAGATAATCCGCGCCCAGCTCCTCCAGTGTGCGCGACACCGCCACCGCGCCGTGGCCGTAGGCATCCGCCTTTACCACGCCGAGAAATTTCACCCCGCTGCCCACGCGCGCGCGCAGGGTGCGGTAGTTGTGTTCGAGCGCGTCCAGATCGATCTCGGCCCAGGTTCGTTTGAGTTCCGACATATTTTTTGCTCCTTTACGGCATTCGTTTTCGTTTGGTGGGATTTTGATATCCGATTTGATAATAGTATAGTCCTTTTTTGCGCAAAAAGCAAGACGAAACCGCGCCGCACCGTGCAAAATTTTCTGCCCGCCGCGCCGCAGCGGGTGCTAATATTATCCCCGGCGCACGCGTTCACGGGCGTGCCGCGTCGGAGCGGTCGGTGGCGCGGCGATAGACCAGCACCGACACCGCCGCCGTGAGCGCCTCGGCCACCCAAAACGCGTGCCACACGCCGTCGGCGCCCCAAAACCGGCTCAGCACGAACGCAGCGGGCAAAATGATGACCGCATAGCGGCACAGCGAAATAATCAGCGACGCCGCACCCTTGCCGAGCCCCTCGAGCGCACCGCACACCGTGACCGACACGGCCGACACCACAAACCCCGCGCTGATGATGCGCAGTGCCCGCGCGCCGAGGCGAACGGTTTCGTCCGACTGCGAAAACAGCGCGATCAGCCGGTCGGGCACGCAGGCGCACACCACCGTGCCCGCGGCCATGATCGCCCCGCTGAGCAGCAGCACCAGCCGCAAAATGCGCGACACGCGCCTGTATTCGCCCGCGCCGTAGTTATAACCGACCAGCGGCCGCATGCCCTGCACAAAACCGTTGGCCGGCAGATACAAAAACGTTTGCAGCTTATAATAGATGCCCAACACGAGCACGCCCGTTTCCGAAAAGGCCGCCAAAATGGCGTTGAGCGCCGAGATCATCAGCGAGGGGAGCGCCAAATTCAGCGCCGCAGGCACGCCCACCGCATACAGCGCGCGCACCGTGCCGCGGTCGAGCCGCAGGTGTTTGCGGCGGATGCGCACCGGCAGCGGCCGCACCGCGCCCACGATCAGATACAC
>CAKUME010000035.1 GCA_934667575.1 uncultured Eubacteriales bacterium
GGTCCGACCAGTAGGTGTCGATCATGCGAATTTCGGTGATCGTGGGGTCGCGGTGCTCCGAGCGGAAGTAGTTTTGGCAGAACGTGAGGTCGTCCAGATCCATGGCGAGCTCATATTGCTTCAAAAATGCCGCCAGCCCGGCGTGGTCGAGCGCGGTAAAGCCCGTGAGCGTGGCCACCTCGGTGGGCACGGCGTAGCGCGTGCGGAGCGTTTCGACCGGTGCGAGCGACGCTTCGCGCGCCTCGACCGGGTTGATCACATATTTTTTGATCTGCGCGAGCTGCGCGTCCGAAAGCGCGCCAGTGAGCAGATAGACCTTGGCGGTGCGCACCAGCGGGCGCTCGCCCTGCGAGATGATCTGCACGCACTGCGCGGCGGAATCGGCGCGCTGGTCGAACTGGCCGGGCAGATATTCCACCGCGAACACCGCCGCGCCGCGCAGGTCGAGCTCGTCGGACACGGTGTCCACCTGCGGCTCGGAAAACACGGTGGTTTTGGCCTGCTCAAACAGCGCCGGGTCAATGTCCTCCACGTCGTAGCGGTTCACGATGCGCAGCCCGGTGAGCGTGTCGATTTGCAGCACGCCGCGCAGGTCGGCGAGCAGCGCGTGGGCTTCCTCGGCGAGTTCGGGCTTTTTTTCAACAAAAATGCGGTATACCATGGCTCAATCCTCCCGGAATGCGCGCAGCGCCCGCGCGCCGATGTCGCGGCGGAAATAGGCGTTGGCAAAGTGGACGTTTTGCGTGCGGTCGTAGGCGCGGCGAATGGCTTCGGCCAGCGTGGGCGCGGTGGCGGTCACACCGAGCACGCGGCCGCCCGCGGTGCGCAGCGTGCCGGCGTCGTCGAGCTTTGCGCCGGCCACGAACACATCGTCGGCCACGCACGCGTCAATGGTGAGCGGCAGGCCGGTTTCGTATTTTTCGGGATACCCCGCCGACGCCATCACCACGCAGCACGCGGATTCGTTCGCAAAACGCACCTCCGCTTGGTCGAGCGTGCCGTTGGTGGTGGCCTGCATGATCGTGAGCAGGTCGGAGCGCAGCAGCGGCAGCACCACCTGCGTTTCGGGGTCACCAAAGCGGCAGTTATATTCGATCACGCGCGGGCCGTTGGGGGTGAGCATCAGGCCGAAATAGAGGCAGCCGCGGAACGGGCAGCCCTCGGCCTGCATGGCGCGAATGGTGGGCAAAAAAATGGTGCGCATGCATTCTTCGGCAATTTCAGGGGTGTAGTAGGGGTTGGGAGCAACGGTGCCCATGCCGCCGGTGTTCAGGCCCTCGTCGCCGTCGTGGGCGCGCTTGTGATCCATGGACGATACCATCGGCACCACGGTGCGTCCGTCGGTGAACGACAGCACCGACACCTCCGGCCCCGTGAGGAATTCCTCGATGACCACGCGCGTGCCGCTTTCGCCAAAGCGGTGGTTTTCCATCATTTCATGAATCGCGTCGCGCGCCTGTTCGCGGGTTTCGGCAATGATCACGCCCTTGCCGAGCGCCAGCCCGTCCGCTTTGATCACGGTGGGCAGCGGCGCGGTTTCCACAAACGCGAGCGCCGACGCCGCGTCGGTGAACGTGTGGTAATCCGCGGTGGGAATGTGATATTTGCGCATCAGATTTTTTGCAAAAATTTTGCTGCCCTCAATGCGCGCGGCGGCGGCGTTGGGGCCAAAGCACGGCACGCCGGCGGCGGTGAGCGCGTCCACCGCGCCGAGCACCAGCGGATCGTCCGGCGCGACCACCGCGTAGTCGATCGCGTGGGTGCGCGCAAATTCCACCATGCCGGGAATGTCCTTCGCGCCGATCGGCACGCACTGCGCGTCGCGCGCCATGCCGCCGTTGCCCGGCAGCGCGTAAATTTGGGTCACGGTCGGGTTTTCGCGGAGCTTGCGGATGATCGCGTGCTCGCGCCCGCCGCCGCCCACAACCAGAATGTTCATGTTCGTTTCCGTCCTTTCCGGGTCAATGATGGAACAGCCGCATGCCGGTGAACGCCATCGCGATGCCGTAGCGATTGCAGGTTTCGATCACCTGATCGTCGCGAATGGAGCCGCCCGGTTCGGCAATGTAGGACACGCCGCTGCGGTGCGCGCGCTCGATGTTGTCGCCAAACGGGAAAAACGCGTCGGAGCCGAGCGCCACCCCCGAAACGGTGTCGAGATAGGCGCGCTTTTCGGCGTCGGTGAGCGGCTCGGGGCGGCGGGTGAAATATTGCTGCCACACGCCGTCGGCGCACACATCCTCTTCGTTGTGATTCACATAGCCGTCGATCACATTGTCGCGCTCCGGGCGCTTGAGCTCGGGGCGGAACGGCAGCGCGAGGGTTTTGGGGTGCTGGCGCAGGTGCCAGGTGTCGGCCTTGCCGCCCGCGAGGCGCGTGCAGTGAATGCGCGACTGCTGCCCCGCGCCCACGCCGATGGCCTGCCCCTGCACCGCGTAGCACACGGAATTGGACTGCGTGTATTTGAGTGTGATGAGCGAAAGGATCAGGTCGCGGCGCGCCGAGTCGGGCAGATTTTTGTTGTCGGTCACCACGTTTTCCAGCAGCGCGTCGTTGATTTCAAAATTGTTGCGCCCCTGTTCAAACGTCACGCCGAACACCTGCTTGCGCTCCACCGGTTCCGGCTGGTAATTCGGGTCGATTTCGACAATATTATAATTGCCTTTGCGCTTGCTGCGCAGAATTTCGAGCGCCGCCGGGGTGTAGCCCGGAGCGATCACGCCGTCGGACACTTCGCGCTGGATCAGGCGCGCGGTGGTTTCGTCGCACACGTCGCTCAGCGCGATCCAGTCGCCAAACGAGGACATTCGGTCGGTGCCGCGCGCGCGGGCATAGGCGAGCGCCAGGGGGGAATCGTCGAGCCCGGGCAGGTCGTTCACAAAGCAGGCCTGCTTGAGCGCGTCGGACATCGGCAGGCCGAGCGCCGCCGATGTGGGGCTCACATGCTTAAACGAGGTCGCGCAGGGCAGGCCGAGCGCCGCTTTGAGCTCGCGCACGAGCTGCCAGCTGTTGAACGCGTCCAAAAAATTGATGTAGCCCGGCCGGCCGCAGTGGATTGTGATCGGCAGATCGCCGCCGTCCGCCATAAAAATGCGCGCGGGCTTCTGGTTCGGGTTGCAGCCGTATTTCAGCGCAAATTCGTTCATTTTTGCACGTCCTTTCCGTATTTGTTGATGAGCCGCTCCTCGGCCGCGCCGCCCTGCGGGCGGAACATGCGCACAAAGAGCGCGATTTTGTTGTCGGGGTTCAGCTGCGCCCAAATTTCGTCGGTGAGCGCGTCAATGTCGTCCGGCACGGCAAAGCGCGCGGGTTCGCCGCCGAACGTGGGCAGCGGGCTGCCGTCGCCCGCATAGGTGTGGATAAAATGCCCCACGCCGGGCAGCGCCGGATATTCAAAAAATTCCCGCGTGCAGGCGGTGCCCGCCGCGTCGGCGCTTTTGAGGATCGACAGCTGATACGAAAAGCCGCCCGCTTCCGCCGTGAGCACGCCGCTGATGCGCGGCGTCCAGTTCGGGCCGTCCGGCTCAAAGCAGCGGGTGCGCAGCGCGTCGATCGCCGACTTGCCCGCCGCCAAAAAATCGCACACGGTGTCGGTTTGGTCGCCGTTGGTCACCACCGTATGGTTTTGCACGGTGCGCACGGCCGAATAGATGATCAGCGACGGATCCTCGACCTTGCTTGTGTCAAACGGCCGGGTCACGAGGGCGTCGCCCTCCTTCACAAACACCCGGTTACGGCTGTTGGCGCTGCGGCCCATGATAAAATAAACCAGCGCCGCGCGCCCGGACGGCGTGCAGCCCAGCGCCACGCCGCGCCCCACATAGGGGTTGCCGCGCAAAAAATCGCCGATGGGGCGGGTTTCGTATTGCTTCATCGTGTTGCCTCCTTTTGCAAGTTGGGGAATGTTTATGCTTTTTGGGCGGCGATGCGCGCGCTCACCAGCTCGGCCGCCTGCGGGAGCAGCTGCCATTCGGCCTGCTCCATCACGCGGCGTTGCAGCGTTTCGGGGGTGTCGCCCGGCTCCACGGCCACCGCCTTTTGGAGCAAAATGCGTCCGCCGTCGGGAATTTCGTTCACAAAATGCACCGTTGCGCCCGTCACCTTCACGCCGCGGGCCAGCGCGGCTTCGTGCACATGCAGGCCGTAGAAGCCTTTGCCGCAAAACGACGGGATCAGCGAGGGGTGCACGTTGAGGATGCGCTCCGGCCAGCGCGCGACAAATTCCGCGCTGAGAATGCTCATGAAGCCCGCGAGCACGATCAGCTCCGCGCCGGCTTCGGCAAGCGCCGCCGAAATGCGCGATTCAAACTCCGCCGCGTCGGCGCAGGCTTTGCGGCTCACCACCGCGGTGGGCACGCCCGCGTTCGTCGCGCGGGTGAGCGCATAGGCGCTCGGGGTGCTCGAAAGCACGAGCACAATTTCGCCGCTGTGCAGCAGCCCGGCGCGCTGCGCGTCCAGCAGCGCCTGCAAATTGGTGCCGCCGCCCGAAACGAACACGGCAATGCGCGTTTTGGTCAGCATAGCGTCACCTTGTCGTCCGATTCGACGATCTCGCCGATCACATAGGCATCCTCGCCCGCGGCGCGCAGCACCTCGAGCGCCCGATCGGCGTCCTGCGGCGCCACCACGGCGCACATGCCCACGCCCATGTTGAAGGTGTTGAACATATCGTGCTCCGAAATGCCGCCGGTGCGCGCGATCAGGTCGAAGATGGGCAGCACGCGCACGTCCGCGCGGCGGATGCGCACGCCGAGGCCGTCCGGAATGCTGCGCGGCATATTCTCATAAAATCCGCCGCCCGTGATGTGCGACACGCCCTTGACCTGCACCGCATCGAACAGCGCGAGCATGGGCTTCACATAGATCTTGGTGGGAGTGAGCAGCGTGTCGCCCAGCGACGCGCCGCCCAGCGCGTCCACCGGCGCGGTAAGGTCGGCGTGCTCCACATCGAACACGCGGCGCACGAGCGAAAAGCCGTTGGAATGCACGCCGCTCGAGGGCAGCGCGATCATCACGTCGCCGGGGCGCATGGCGCTGTGATCGATGATGCGCGATTTGTCCACCGCGCCCACCGAAAAGCCCGCCAGATCGTATTCGTCTTCGGGATAAAAGCCCGGCATTTCGGCGGTTTCGCCGCCGATCAGCGCCGATCCGGCCTGCACGCAGCCCTCGGCCACGCCCGCCACAATGTCGGCAATGCGCTCGGGCACGTTTTTGCCGCACGCAATGTAATCCAGAAAGAACAGCGGCTTGGCGCCGCAGCAGATCACGTCGTTCACGCACATGGCCACGCAGTCGATGCCCACCGTGTTGTGGCGGTTCATGCGAAACGCGAGCTTGAGCTTGGTGCCCACGCCGTCGGTGCCCGAAACGAGCACCGGGTGGGGCATGTGGGTCACGTCGAGCTCAAACAGGCCGCCAAAGCCGCCGATGCCGCTCGCCACCCCGGCGGTCATGGTGCGCGCAATGTGCGCTTTCATCAGTTCCACGGCGCGGTAGCCGGCGGTAATATCCACTCCGGCGTCCTTGTAGCTTGCACTGTAACTTTTCATTCTTACACAGTCCTTTCCGCGTTCGTTTTATTCAATACATGATTTTTCGGCGCGATCGCCCGCGCTGATTTTTTGTTCAAACCGGTTTTTGTGCACCTCGGTGGGCACTGCGGTGGGATAAGCGCCGTTAAAGCACGCCGCGCAGTAGCCGCCGCTGGGGAGCGACGGCGCAAGCATGGCCAGATGATCCACATTGAGATAGCCCAGGGAGTCCACGCCGATCAGCTTGGCAATTTCGTCCACCGTGTGTTGGCAGGCAATGAGGTGCTCGCGGGTGTCAATGTCGGTGCCGTAGTAGCAGGGGTTGAGGAACGGCGGCGCCGAAACGCGCATGTGCACCTCGGTGGCGCCCGCGTCACGCAGCAGCTTCACAATGCGCTCGCTGGTGGTGCCGCGCACGATCGAATCGTCGATGAGCACCACGCGCTTGCCGCGCACCACGCTCGAAATGGGGTTGAGCTTGATGCGCACCTTGTCCTCGCGCGATTTTTGGCCCGGCGCGATGAACGTGCGGCCGATGTATTTATTTTTAATGAACCCGATGCCGTAGGGAATGCCGGACTGGCGCGCATAGCCGATGGCCGCGTCGAGCCCGCTGTCCGGCACGCCGATCACAATGTCGGCCTGCACCGGATGCTCCAGCGCGAGAAAAGTGCCCGCGCGAATGCGCGCCTCGTGCACCGAGCAGCCGTCGATCATCGAATCGGGCCGCGCAAAATAGATGTATTCAAAAATGCAGGTGCGCTGGGGCACCTTGCCGCAGTGATCCTCAATGGAACGCACGCCGTTCTTATCAAAAATCACGATCTCGCCGGGGCGCACGTCGCGCACAAACGCCGCGCCCACCGCGTCGAGCGCGCAGCTTTCCGACGCGACCACCCAGTCGCCTTCCTCGGTGCGGCCGAAGCAGAGCGGACGGAAGCCGCGCGGGTCGCGCACCGCGATCAGCTTGGAGGGCGACATCACCGTGAGCGAATAGGCCCCCTGAATCTGATCCATCGCGCGGTTCACGGCCTCCTCGATCGACGGCGCATGAATGCGCTCCTTGGTGATGATGTAGGAGATCACCTCGGTGTCGCTCGTGGTGTGAAAGATCGAGCCCTCGAGCTCCAGCTGGGCGCGCAGCTCATAGGAATTAACGAGATTGCCGTTGTGCGCGAGCGCCATGCTGCCCTTGATGTGGTTCACCACAATGGGCTGCGCGTTGATGCGCCCGCCGCCGCCGGTGGTGCCGTAACGCACATGGCCGATCGCCATGTTGCCGTTGCCCAGCCCCTCCATCACCGGGCGGGTGAACACGTCGTTCACCAGTCCCACATCTTTATAGTCGCGGAACACGCCGTCGTCGTTCACCACAATGCCGCAGCTTTCCTGGCCGCGGTGCTGGAGAGCATAAAGGCCGTAGTACACAGTGGAGGCCACGTCGCGCGTGGCGGCTGAAAACACGCCGAATACGCCGCATTCTTCATGAATTGTGCTCATAGATGCTTTGTCCTTTCGCAAAATATGGATAAAACCGCAAACGCCGGAATGGCTACCGGCGAATGCAAACTGTGCGGACGATTATTGAGCCGATCCCGTGAGGCGGCGCATCACTTCGTTGTAGGCGTCTTCCACACCGCCCAAATCGCGGCGGAAGCGATCCTTGTCGAGCTTTTCATTGGTGGTGGCATCCCACAGGCGGCAGGTGTCGGGCGAAATCTCGTCCGCGAGCACAATGGTGCCGTCCGGCAGGCGGCCGAACTCGAGCTTGAAGTCGATCAGCTTAATGTTCAGCGTGAGAAAATAGGCCTTGAGCAGCTCGTTCACCTTGAACGCCATGGCCTTGATGGTGTCAATTTCCTGCTGCGTGGCCAGCCCGAGCGCCAGCGCGTGGTAGGAATTGAGCAGCGGATCGCCGAGCGCGTCGTTTTTGTAAGAAAATTCGATCGTGGGCTGCGCAAACGTGATGCCCTCCGCCACGCCGTAGTGCTTGGCGAACGAACCGGCGGACACGTTGCGGATGATGACCTCGAGCGGCACGATCGACACTTTTTTCACCACGGTGTCGCGGTCGTTGAGCTCCTCCACAAAATGGGTGGGCACGCCATGCTTTTCGAGCATCTGCATCAGGAAGTTGGACATTTTGTTGTTGATCACGCCCTTGCCGGTGATGGTGCCCTTTTTGAGCCCGTTGAACGCGGTCGCATCGTCTTTGTAGGAAACGATGACCAGGTTCGGGTCTTCGGTCGCAAACACTTTTTTGGCTTTGCCTTCATACAGCTGTTCTTTCTTTTCCATCGGAATGAACCTCCCATAGCAAATGTGATGTGAATTTTGGATATATAAATAACAGAAAAAACGCAAATTGAGCTCCGCGGGCCAGGTGCGGGCGATTATTGGCCCAGCTGCGCGGCGAGCGCGGCATTTTTGGCGCGCACGGCGTCGGCGCCCTCGGCACGCAGCGCGTCGAGCTTTGCGGCAAGCGCGTCGTCGGTCACGGCAAGAATTTGCGCGGCCAGCAGCGCGGCGTTTTTGGCGCCGTCCACCGCCACCGTGGCCACCGGAATGCCGGAGGGCATCTGCACGGTGGAAAGCAGCGCGTCCATGCCGCCGAACGCGGCCGACTTGCAGGGAATGCCGATCACGGGCAGCGTGGTGTTGGCCGCCAGCGCGCCCGCCAGGTGCGCCGCCATGCCCGCCGCCGCAATGATCGCGCCAAAGCCCGCCGCCCGCGCGCCGCGCGCAAAGTCGCGGGCTTCGTCGGGCGTGCGGTGGGCGGAATAGATGTGCACCTCGGTGGGCACCTCCAGCGCCCGCAGCTGGTCAATCGCCTTTTGCAC
>CAKUME010000036.1 GCA_934667575.1 uncultured Eubacteriales bacterium
GTTTTATGTTATGCTTATTGCAGCAGATAGCAATGTGTTTTGGAACCGTTTCCCGCCCCGCTTTCGGCAAAGACATGTTTTTTCGCAACAAAAATTCTGAAAAAATGCCTGAAACCGCGGGGAATCAAAGTTCTCATATAACATTTCTGAAAACCGAAAAGGAGAGATTTGCAATGCTGCAAGAGCAGATTGGCGCCAATATTCGGCGGTTGCGGCAGACCGCCGGGCTCACGCAGGAGCGGCTGGCCGATATTTTGTGCGTGTCTCACCAGATGATTTCCAAATATGAGTCCGGCGCTACTGCGCCCGACATTGCCACGCTGGTGCGGCTGTGCGGTATTTTTGACGTCTCATTGGACGAACTGTGCGGCCGCGATGAAAATGCCCGCGAGGCTCTGATCCGTACGCTGACCGAGCAATATTCCGGCGATCTGCCGGGGAGCTTTGAGTCCGCACAACGCCGGTTTTCCGCATTTTGCGCAGACGCCCGCCGTGTGGCGGACGACGACCGCGCGCTGGCGTTGGAGCTGGGGTTGCTGGAAGCTATGCGGGCGCGCGCCCGCACCGAAGCGCAGCGCAGTGCGGCCAATGAACTGCTGCGGCCATGCGCGGCGCGGGTGCTGGATTTATCGCGCGACGATATGCTGCGCAGCCGCGCCAACACTCGCATGGCGCTCTGCTATTGGGAAACGCCGCCCGATTCGCCCGACTACGAAAAGAACCTCGCGCTGGCACGCACATTTGCATCCAAAATTCTGCTCTGCACCTATTTTCCCGACTACCGAAAAGGCGGTGGTCGATATTCTGAGCCACAACATTGCTTTTTTTGCGCGAGAATTGGCGCGTACCGCACGCGCGCTGGCGGAACACGGCGTCCCGCTCCAGCTCAGCGACGGTGGAGTTGGCCTGCGCGAGCTATTGGATTTTTACGGCCGTGCCGTTCAAAATCGCGAAAAATATACAAATCTCGATACGGAGGAAAAAAACATGAATCTGAATCCCATCACCCTACCCGATCAAAGCTACGACTGGACACAAACGCTCCAGCCCGAGCAGCCTTATCTGCACAATTATGCACGCACATTTACCTACAAGATTTTTCTGGCTAACCCGAACGAAGCATGGGACGCATCGGTGGTGCATTACACGTTTGCGCAGGCGCTGGAGGTCATTCGCCGAATGGATGCGCTCACGCCCGGCTTACCCAAAATCGCCTATCTGGTGGGCTGGCAATATTACGGGCACGACAGCCGCTACCCTGCGTGGGACGGCGTGAACGAGGCGCTCAAGCGTCCGGAAGACGCCACTGCGCTCGACAGTTTGAAATGGCTGATGGACGAAGGCTTCCGGTATCACACAACCGTGAGCTTGCATATTAACATCAAGGACGCGTACGACGACAGCCCGCTTTGGGACACCTATGTGCGCAACGAACTGATCGCACGCAACGCGGACGGCAGCCTGATGGAAGGCGGCGTGTGGAACAACAAGCAATGTTATCTCATCAGTTATTGCCGTGAGTGGGAAACCGGCTATCTGCGCGCCCGCATCGATCGGCTGTGCGCCATGCTGCCCATTGTGCGTGCCGGCACCATTCACATTGACGCCATGCAGGCGTTTGCCGACCCCGGCCACGGTTATTCGCTCGATGACTGCCAGCGCGCACGCAATCAGATCGTGCGGTATTTCCGTCGGCTGGGCATCGACGTGACCACCGAATTCATTTATTATGAATCACCCGACTGGCGTGAAAAAAAAGAGCAGCTGATTGGGCTTTGCCCGCTGGTATACCACTTGTCGCAGAATCTGGACGAATACATACGTCGCCCGGCCGCGCTGATTACCGGTGTGTACTGTTCCCGGCGGTTTAAAGAGGGCAACAGCGACCAGATGGATCGACTGTTTGGACGCAGCGCCCCGGCGGAGCAGATTCTGCAGAACAGCAGCAATGAATCCGAAAAGTGGGGCCAAATGCACGATGCGATTTGCCTGGATTTGACCAAGCTGATGTATTTGAACTCGCTCACACGTGAAAGAGCCGTGGTGACTGCGGACAACATCACCGCGTTTTTTTCCGACGGTGTGGAAACCGATCTGCGCGGGACAATGAAAAAGAACGGCGTGTTGCTCGCGCAGGGCACCGACATTTTCTGCCCGATGACCGGGTTGGGCGCTCATTGTTATTTGGCCTATTGTCGCACCGGCGGCACGATCTCGGTGGATGTGGCAACGGCGTTTGGATATCGGCCGGATGCGTCGTTTGTGCTGCGTTCCTATACGCCCGAAGGCATTGGCGCACCCCAAGGTACCGTTTCGGCAAACGACGGGCAAATCGTGCTCCATTTGGCCCCCGGTCAGGCCGTGATATTGACAGCCGAATAACTGCGTTCCCGCATTCTCCGCTTGACGCGCGCCGCAAAACGCGGTACAATAGCCATGGAACCAATTATTTTATGAATGGGAGCGGAGAACAAATGCGCATATTGGAACATCTGGAACCGCAATCGGTTTTTCACTATTTTGAGGAGCTGTGTGCCATTCCGCACGGCTCGGGCAACACCAGAGCAATCAGCGATTATCTGGTGCGTTTTGCGCAGGCGCATGGGCTGCGCTTTGTGCAGGACGCGCACAACAACGTAGTCATTTACGCTGCCGGTTCGGCGGGGTATGAGCAGTCGGCGCCGGTGATTTTGCAGGGGCACATGGACATGGTGTGCGAAAAAGCGCCGGGCTGCACCAAAGATATGGCCTGCGAGGGGCTCGACCTGTTCGTGGAGGGGGATGAAATCGGCGCGCACGGCACCACGCTTGGCGGCGACGACGGTATTGCCGTTGCGATGGCTCTGGCGATTCTTGCGGATCCGTCGCTCCCCCATCCCCCGCTCGAGGTGGTCATCACCGTGGACGAGGAGGTCGGAATGCTCGGCGCCGCGGCGCTGGATATGTCTGTACTGCACGGTCGCACCATGCTCAATCTGGACTCCGAGGACGAAGGGGTGTTCACCGTGAGCTGCGCGGGCGGCGCAACCGCAACCTGTGTGCTGCCGGTGCAGCGGGCGGCGTTTGCGGGCACGCGGCTGCGCCTGACGGTGGACGGGCTCACCGGCGGCCATTCCGGCGCAGAAATTGACAAAGGCCGTGCAAACGCCGATATGCTGCTCGGGCGCGCGCTCTGCCGCATGGCGCAGCACACGGAGCTGCGCACGGTCAAGGTGTGGGGCGGGCAGAAAGATAACGCCATCCCGCGCGAAGCGTCGGCCGAAATTCTGGCCGCGGATGCGGCCGCTGCGCAGCGCGCCGCCGCCGAAATGGAGCAGGCGCTCCGGCACGAATACGAAAAGGCCGATCCGGGGCTGTGTGTGCAGTGCAGCGTGATCGACGGCGACCGCCTGCCCATGGACGAAGCCGACACCCGCCGCGTGATCTGCATGCTCACCTGCCTGCCCAACGGGATTCAGGCCATGAGCCCGGATATGCCCGGGCTGGTGCAGACCTCGCTGAACCTGGGCATTTTGGTCACGGACTTTGACTCGGTGCGCGCGTCGTTCAGCGTGCGCAGCAGCGTGGCCACGCAAAAGCAGATGCTGCTCGACCGGCTGGGCGTGCTGATGGCGCAGCTGGGCGGCAGCGTGACGGTGGCCGGCGACTATCCGGCTTGGGAATACCGCCGCGAATCGCCGCTGCGCGACGTGATGGTCGAGGTGTTCCGCGCCCAATATGGCCGCGCGCCGCGTGTGGAAGCGATTCACGCCGGGTTGGAGTGCGGGTTGTTTTCGGGCGGGCTGCCCGGGCTTGACTGCGTGTCGTTCGGGCCGGATCTCACCGAGATCCACACTTGCCGCGAGCGGATGCACATTGCGTCGGTGCAGCGCGTGTGGGCGTTCACGCTCGAAGTGCTGCGGCGGCTGAAATGAACACGGCGCCGCCCGATGGACCGCTTCCACCGGGCGGCGCATTTTTTGCGGCTCCGTTCACATTCTCTTTCTTGACACCGGCGCACCGGCGTAATATAATGGAAGAAAGAAAATCCGAAGGCAAAAGGAGTTTTTTAAAATGCACGAGGTCAAAAAGCCATCGAAACGACCCCTCATTTACTACTGTCTGCTCACGATTCTGGTCATGGTGGTGCTCAACGCCACATTGTTCCCCATGATTACCAAAAGCACGATTTCCAACGTCACCTATGATGTGTTCATGTCGATGACCGAGAAGAAGCAGATCGCCAAGGTGCAGATCAAAAACGATACCATTCTCTTCACCGATCAGGACGATCACATCTATCAAACCACGGTCACCGAGGACCCCGACCGCACCGAGCGGCTTTATCAAGCCGGCGCAAAATTTGAAGAAATCAGCGCGCAGCCTTCGCTGCTGTCTAGCATTCTGCTCACTTGGGTGCTGCCGCTGCTGCCGTTTTTGATCATCGGCTATATGCTGAACCGCAAAATGAAGAAAATGGGCGACGGCGCCGACGGCATGATGTTCGGCATGGGCGGCGGCTCGGGCGCCAAGATCTATGTGCCCTCCTCCACCGGCATCCGATTCAGCGACGTGGCGGGTGAAGACGAAGCCAAAGACCTGCTGCGCGAAATTGTCGATTTTCTGCACGACCCCACCAAGTATGCGGCCATTGGCGCCAAACTGCCCAAGGGCGCGCTGCTGGTGGGCCCGCCCGGCACCGGCAAAACCCTGCTGGCGCGCGCGGTAGCCGGCGAGGCCAACGTGCCGTTTTTCTCGATCTCCGGTTCGGAATTTGTGGAAATGTTTGTGGGTCGCGGCGCAGCCAAGGTGCGCGATTTGTTCAAGCAGGCCAACGAAAAAGCGCCCTGCATTGTGTTCATCGATGAGATCGACACCATCGGCAAAAAGCGCGACGGTCAGCTCAGCACCAACGACGAGCGCGAGCAGACGCTCAACCAGCTGCTCACCGAGATGGACGGTTTTGACGGCACCAAAGGCGTGGTAGTGCTGGCGGCCACCAACCGACCCGATTCGCTCGACCCGGCGCTGCTGCGCCCCGGCCGCTTCGACCGGCGCATTCCGGTGGAGCTGCCCGACCTGAACGGCCGCGTGGAAATTTTGAAGGTACACGCCAAAAAAATCAAGCTGCAGGAGCCGATTGACTACAATGCCATCGCGCGTACCGCCGCCGGCGCTTCGGGCGCCGAGCTGGCGAACATCGTGAACGAGGCGGCGCTGCGCGCGGTGCGCCACGGCCGCACCGCCGCCACGCAGGAAGATTTGCAGGAAAGCGTGGAAACGGTGATTGCAGGTTATCAGAAAAAGAGCCGCGTGCTTTCGGAGCAGGAAAAACGCATTGTGTCGTTCCACGAAATCGGCCACGCGCTGGTGGCGGCGCTGCAAACCGATTCGGCGCCGGTGCAAAAGATCACCATCATTCCCCGCACATCCGGCGCACTGGGCTACACGCTGCAAGTGGACAACGGCGATCATTTTCTGATGTCGCAGGAAGAGCTGCAAAACAAAATCTGCACGCTCACCGGCGGTCAGGCGGCCGAAGAGCTGATGTTCCACAGCATCACCACCGGCGCCTCCAACGATATTGAGCAGGCCACCAAGCTGGCGCGCGGCATGATCACCCGCTACGGCATGAGCAGCGAGTTCGGCATGGTCGCGCTCGAAACGGAAAGCAACCAGTATCTGGGCGGCGATGCGTCGCTCGCATGCGCGCCCGAAACGCAGCGTGAGATCGACAAAGAGGTCGTGGCGCTGGTTCAGTCGCAGCGCGCACGCGCCATGGAACTGCTGCGCAGCCATCAGCAGGAGCTGGTAAAGCTCGCGAACTATTTGTATGAGCGCGAAACCATTACCGGCGAGGAATTTATGACCATGCTGCATGAGGGCGCCGCACAATGATGACGCTCGTTTGCCAATTGGTGATTCTGTTTTTCATCTTTTCGGTGCTGGGCTGGATGATGGAGGTCACACTCAAGTTCATTCAGTATCACCGGTTTATTAACCGCGGCTTTATGATCGGCCCCTACTGCCCCATCTACGGCAGCGGCGTGGTGGCCATCACGGTGCTGGTGGGCGGTCTGATCGGCCGCGAGGGCACCATGGGCGAAACGTTTCTGGCGGGCTTTGTGATCTGCGGCGCGCTCGAATACTTTACCAGCTGGTACATGGAAAAGCTCTTCCACGCGCGCTGGTGGGATTACAGCCAAAAGCCGATGAACCTCAACGGCCGCATCTGGATCGGCAATCTGATTTTGTTTGGATTGGCCAGCGTGGTGATCATTCACTGGATCGACCCGGTGTATTTTTCGCTGATCGCGCAGGTGCCGCCGTTTTGGCTGGGACTGTGCGCCGTTGTGATCGCTGCGGTGATGATCGCCGATCAGGTAGCGTCGCACATTCTGATGAACATCGTGCGCCGGGAGATCGACGCGCAGGAGGGCGATAACACCGAGGAGATCAGCCGCCGCGTGCATGAGCTGCTCCGCAACCGCAGCCTGCTGGTGCGGCGTATCCATCAGGCATATCCGGAGCTGCAGGCGCGCCCCCGCGCAATGGTGCAGCGGCTGCACGAGGCTCAGCAGGAATGCAGGGCCGCAAGCCGCCGGGTGAAAGCGCTGGTGCGCGACGCCGCGCAAACCGGCAAGGCGGATGCCGCGCGCAAGCTGGAAAACAGCAAACAGCTCGAAGCCGCGCGCGAAGCACTGCACGCAGCACGAATCAAGCTGCGCGCCATGCAGCAGCGTTTCCGCCGCCAGGAGGAGGACTGAGCGCGAAATTTTGCTTTTTCGCGCAAAATCCCGCTTTTGGGCTGTCCCACGGGCTTGACATCGTTCGACGGACGGTGTATAATAGGGGCAACGCGATGAAGGAGACAGTAGATCGCCGCAATGGTATGCCAAAGAGAGGAGCGCCCCGGCTGAAAGCGCCCCGCATTCCGCCGCATCGAACACCGCTCCCGAGCCGCCCGCCAAAAAGCACCTTTTGCGTGCGCAAGCGGGCCGGATGGCGCCGATATCCGCCCCACAGAGTGAAACACCAAGGTGGAACCGTGTATTTGCAGCAAATGCACCCTTGGGCCGCAAGGCCCGGGGTGCTTTTTTATTTGCAGGGAGGAAGATCATATTATGAAAATCATCGACAAATACGGCGTGGTTTCGGAATGCCCCGCCGAGGAAGAACTGCATGTGCTTCGCCACTCGGCGGCGCACATTATGGCGCAGGCGATCAAGCGCCTGTTCCCGCAGGCGGACTTTGCCTATGGCCCGGCCACCGCAAAAGGCTTTTACTACGACGTAGATCTGGGCGACACCAAGCTCAGCGATGCCGATCTGGCCGCCATCGAGGCCGAAATGCACAAGATCGTCAAGGAAAATCTGCCGTTTAAGCCGTTCATTCTGCCGCGGCCCGAAGCCATTCAGCTCATGGAGGAGCGCGGCGAGAAGTATAAGGTGGAGCACATCGGCGATCTGCCCGAGGATGCGGAAATCAGCTTCTTCCAGCAGGGCGAATACATTGATATGTGCGTGGGCCCGCACCTGACCTACACCAAAGCGCTCAAGGCGTTCAAGATCACGCAGCAGAGCGGCGCTTATTGGAGAAACGACGAAAACAACAAGATGCTCACCCGCATCAACGGCATTGCGTTCCGCACGCAGGCCGAGCTGGATGAATATGAAGCCCTGCTCGAGGAAGCCAAAAAGCGCGACCACCGCAAGATCGGCAAAGAGATGGGCCTGTTTATGCTGCGCGAAGAGGGCCCGGGCTTCCCGTTCTTCCTGCCGGCCGGCATGGTGGTGAAAAACGAGCTGATGAACTATTGGCGCGACATTCACACTCAGGCGGGCTATGTGGAAGTGTCTACCCCGATGATCATGAACCGCCACCTGTGGGAAACGAGTGGCCACTGGGATCATTACAAAGATAATATGTACAGCACCAAGATCGACGGCGAGGATTACTGCATTAAGCCGATGAACTGCCCGGGCGGCGTGCTTGTTTACGCCAGCCAGCCGCACAGCTACCGCGACCTGCCGCTGCGCATCGGCGAATTTGGACTGGTGCACCGCCACGAAAAGCGCGGCGAGCTGCACGGCCTGTTCCGCGTGCGCTGCTTCACGCAGGACGATGCGCACATCTTCATGCGCCCCGACCAGATCACCGACGAGATCACCAACGTGGTGCATCTGATCAATCAGGTGTATGCGAAGTTTGGCTTTGAATATTTTGTGGAGCTTTCCACCCGCCCCGAGGACAGCATGGGCTCCGACGAAGACTGGGAAGCCGCAACCGAGGGCCTCAAAAAGGCGCTCGAAAAGCTCAATATGCCCTATATCG